>JAGANP010000253.1 GCA_017624175.1 Lachnospiraceae bacterium
GGATCAGGCGTCGGGAGAGAGGCTTATGGCGATAATCTACAGAAAATTAACAGAAAATGATCTGGACACATTTGCAGCGCTTAGAATCCATCAGCTTCGTGAAGAAGGAGCCACGGAAGATATCGATCTGCTACCCGCCTTAAGAGCTTATTATGTCCGCCACATGGCAGATGGCACTTTCGTTTCGTGGCTAGCGGTTGATGGGGACAGAATCGTGGGGACAAGCGGCATGTCATTTGTGGAAAAGCCCCCCTATTTCAGCTGCCCCAGTGGAAAGATCGGCCTGCTTTCGAGTATGTTCACCGCAAAGGAGTACCGCAGGCAGGGGATTGCCAGGGAATTGCTATCCCGGGTGGTGGAGGAAGCCAGAGTATATGGCTGCGGCGCAGTGCAGATTACAGCCTCGGACATGGGGGTGCTGCTCTTTACGGATTTTGGTTTTGTGAAGAACGGGAATTTTATGCAGTATAACTTGTAAGGCGAGGAAAACGGAGGTACAGCAGTGGAGAGAGGAGAAAATCTGCCAGAAGAGCTTTGCACCGGAATTGACAGGCTGGTGGAGCTTTTTGTGCTGGAGGGAAGAAGCCCGGTGCAGGTGCCGGAGCAGTTTGCGGCATATCTGGCCGCAGAACTGGCGACGGGGTGGGAGAGCCTACCGGATTCCGGGTATAGTATTGAAAAATATCTGGATACGGTTAAAGAGATAAACAGAACCTGGCGGGATACGCTGGAAAACGTACATATGAATTTCTCTGCGCAGATCTACCGGGAACTGTCCGGAGTATTGCTGCAGGTACATAAAGCTTACCCACAACTGACGCTGAAAGACTGCTCTCGGCTGGGCGAGCTCTTTGAATACCTGCTGAAAGCCGTTTTTATTAGGGGGAACAAGGCCTGTTTCTTTACTCCGGTCAATATAGCCCGGCTGCTGGTGGGACTTGCAGAGCCCGGGACAGGAGAAACGGTTTGGGATCCTGCCTGTGGGAGCGGTACGCTTCTGACACAGGTTATAAAGGAAAACACAGGATCCAAAAGGGGGCTGGAACTGCTTGGCTATGATACAGATGAACAGATGGTGCGGCTGACAAAGCTGAATCTGTTTTTCCATGGTATCAGCTCAGCGCAGGTTGTGCAGCAGGACTCTCTGAAAGAACTCTGTACAGCAGACGTCATCTTAGCCAATCCCCCAGTGATATCTGGTTTCGGTGTGCATTTGGATTTTCTGCGGATGATCCCCCAGAGTCTGTTACGGGGCGGCCGGGCGGCAGTACTGATCAATGAGGGCTTCCTGTTTGGCAAGCATGCAGCGGAGCGGGAGATCCGGGAGAACCTTGTGGAGCGCTACGGACTCCGTGCAGTAATCTCTCTTCCGGAGGGTGTTTTTGCTCCCTATACCTCGGCCAAGTCCTCGGTGCTGGTGTTCGGAGACAGGCAGGAGAGCCGGGAACCGGTTCTGTTCTATGAGATCCGGCAGGTGGGATATACCCGGGATAAAAAGTGCACTCCCATAAAACAGAATGACATTCCCGACGCTATAGCGGTGTATCGCAGCAGGGCGTGGCACTATGAGGAATGGGCGGAGGCCATGAGAGGGGAGACTACCTATAATGTCAATGGGATAAGGGTTCCCACGGCCTGGGAAGAGCCCTTCTGGTTTGCAGAGAGGGAGCTGATCCGGGAGAATCAATGTATTCTGTGGGCGGACCAGTACAAACCCGTAACCCGGGAGGAGCCGGGGCAGCAGGAGGATATCGGGGATTTGATGCGGCAGCTGGGAGAGCTGGAACAGGAGACAGAGAAAGGACTGCGGGAGCTGGCGGAGCTGTTTGAGAGGCAGGGCTTGCTGTAGGTTCTCGGGCACAGGAGTACAGAGATGGAGTGGAGATACAGGAAGATCGGCGAGATTGCCGAACTGACAAAGGGGAGAACCCCGTCCAGGAAAAATCCCCGATATTTCAGTCAGAACACGGAGGATATCCCCTGGGTGAAGATCGAGAATCTGGGGCGGCGGGAGGTGTCCTCCTCCGAAGAGTACCTGACCCCCGAGGGGGCGGGTGTGGGCAAAATGATCCCGGCAGGCGCAGTGCTGCTGTCCGTCAATAAGACCATCGGCAAGGCGGGCATTGCAGCGGTTCCGCTGCAGACTAACGAGCAGATCATGGCGATTTCTTTGAAAACGGAGGAGGTACTGCCGGAGTATCTGTATTATTATTTTCTGTTTGCGGAGAAGCAGCTTCAGCAGCTGGCCTATATTACCGTGGGCAAGCGGATCGGCAGAGATACCCTTGCGGATCTGGTGATTCCGATTCCGCCTCCGGCAGAGCAAAGGCAGTGGGTGGAGCTTCTGCGCAGGACGGAGGATTATCTGCAGAAAAAGCGGGATATGCGGCTGCTGCTGCGCCGTATTCGGGAACAGGGAGATAAAGGAGAACGAAAGGAGCTTTGGGAGGAGTTTCTGTTTCGGGAAAATATTCCTGCCAGATGGGAAGCACTGGATGAGCTTCTGGGGAAGACCGCAGCGGCGGCAGAACGCCTGCTGCAGGCTGTTTTATCCGTCCTGCTCCGGGAGGGAAACCGGGATAAGGAAAAGCGTTACTATGAAGAAGAGGGACATTACCGGACTGAGGATCCTTTTACGCAGCTGGATCAGGCCATACAGGCTATCCTGGGACGGATGTCGGCGTTTCAGCAGGAACTTTATAAACAGTTTTTGCAGGCCCGGGAACCGGCAGCCATTCACGAGATGCTGAAGCAGCTGAAACGGAAAAGTCCGGAATATGGGGACTACAGCATACAGGACGCCCTGGCGGCGGTGGAGGTATTCCGGCTGCTGGGACTGATGGCGGAGTCCAGGCAGGAAATTCTGGACGAGAGCAGGGAGGACGAGTCTCTGCATATCACTCTCTGGCAATGCAGACAAACGGACGGGAGCAACGGAAATGAAGCTTTTGCGTGTGGCGATCAGAAATTATAAGCACTTGAAAAATATTGACCTGGACATTGCCGGGAGCGGCGAAAACGAAAAGTTTCCCGCCTTTTTCTGCATTGGATTAAACGGTTCCGGGAAATCCGCTTTTCTGGAGGCAGTGGCGCTGATTTTCTCCAGAATCTCCCAGAATGAGGCGCCCGGCTTCTGGTTTCTGCTAGTCTATGAGCTGACGGTGGACGGGCGGAATGTGCGTGTGGAGGTGAGACCGGAGACGGATCGGGAAAGAGGCAGGCTGCGCATCTGTGTAGGAGGACTGCTTTACAACTCCTTTGCCGGCAGGGAGAAATATCTCCCCTATAAGGTAATCACCTGTGTATCGGGCACCAACAGCCAGATGCGGCAGATGCTTTCGGGGGCGGCAAGAGACTCCATTCTTAGCGATATTTATGATGCCAGAAAACAGAACGCTGGGGAGGAAGTGGAGCGGCTGAAAGGCTATCTGGAGAACCTGCACCGGAATCCCCGGATGTTGTATCTGGATGAGGAGTTGGCCCCCTATGTGCTCTTTGCCCTGTGCACATGGACGGCTGAAAATCAGACCTATGACCGGCTCCGCAGACAGCTTCTGGAAAAGGCAGCAGGGGGAATGGAGCCGGTGGCTGTTTCTCTGGTATCGGGAAAGGAGTCGGGAAGTGCGTTGCTGCAGCAGCTTCTGAGCCCAAACGATAGAGCGGCGGAAGCCGGTCTGGCGGACTGGATTACCCAGGGGAGGACAGCAGGACCGCTGTTTTCGGACTGGAGGAGACGGCTCAGGGGCTCTGCAGCCCCAGGATCCGGGAGATCTATGCCAACCCGCTGAATCTGCTGACCGTGCTGCTGCAGGGGAAAGAGAGCGGCGCACTGCAGGAATGCCATTTCCTGTTTCGTTCCGACAGCTGCGGGGAGGTTCTCAGTGAAAAGGCTCTCAGCGACGGAGAGATCCTCTGGCTGGCCAGAATGGGACTGGCACTTCTGGTCTCGCATAAGGAAACGGATAACTGTCTGTTTTTGTATGATGAGCCGGATGTACACCTGAATGAAAGCTGGAATGTGGAATTTATCTCCTGCCTGGAAAAAATGGTCTGGCAGGAGGAGAACAGAAGCAGCCACTGCTTCTGGATCGCCACCCATTCCAGTCTGCTCCTCACGGACGCTCTGCCCGATCAGGTATTTCTGTTTGAAAAGAGCGGAAAGAGCGTGAAAGCCAGAAAGGTTCCCATATCTCTGTTTGCGGCGGGACGCCAGGAGATTTCCAGAAGCGTATTCCACAAAGACGCCCAGTTGGGCGTTTTTGCGGAACAGAAGGTGGCGGAGATGCTGCAGGAGGATGACCCGGAAAAGCTGCAGCAGTATATTGATACGCTGGGGCCCGGAATATCCCGGATCAAGCTGCGGGAGCGGTACTACGGCAAAATAAAGGGGTAAGGTTATGTATCTGAAACTGAAAGGCGGAAAATACGAGGAGAAGATGAGAAAGCTGACGCAATTTGTCCTTTCTATTTTTGATTATCTGGGCCAGTATCCGCAATTTACAGAAAAGGACTTTTTTTCCTTTTTGGGGATGGATGGAGCATGGTTTGAGATGTGTTATCGGAGACGGCCCAAGCTGCGGACGCTGTTGGGCGAACTGGCGCAGGAGCCGGTTTCCCTGCGGAAAAGGCTGTTTGAGGCCATGGAAAAAGATGTAAGCTATATTGCGCATATGGACGAGGAGGCCTTTCGATTTGCGGAAAGCACTTTGCCGTCGGTGATTCTGGCCAAAGCAGCAGCGCTTACCACCTATCTGTATGACGAGATCTTTGTGAAGGCGGAGTTTCAGGTGGAGGGGGAGCAAATGAACCGCATCCGGTTTAAGAGGGAGTTTTACCGTGTGAATTTCCCGCCGGACCAGAGGGACGTCTGCCCCGTGTGTCTGCAGGCGTCCGGGCGGCTGCGGGAAAACAGCCAGATCGATCATTTCTTTCCCAAGGCCAAATATCCTGCGCTGGTGTTCCAGCCGGAGAATCTGCCGGTGATTTGTAAGGAGTGCAATGAGGCGGACGGAAAGGGACAGAAGGATCCCATGCAGGATACGGATCTCACGGAGCTGTTTCTGCCATACCGGAGAGCGGCGGAGGAAGAGACCCGGATGCGGATCTGGCTGGATGGGAATGGCCGTCACCTGCAGCTGGTGCCGACAGGCGGCGATGGGAAGGTGCAAAAGCGGATTGATAACTTTGACAGACTCTATCAGGTGTCCGCCTGCTGGAACAGACAGGCAGATCAGTATCTGGCGGAATGCGGCAGGATTGCCGGAAATTGCGGGAGTACCGCAGAGGCGGAGGAGGAGCTGCGGATCCTTGCCAAAAATAAGCGCCGTATGGCGGCAAGGGATAAAAGCCAGCTGATCGAGTCCCGCTGCTACGACTATATGGAGGGAGAGGGGCACAGCGTCTTTCTGGATGAATGTGAAAAGAGATTGGAAGAGCAGCGAAAGCTGCGGCAGATGTGAGTAAAGGAGAGGAGTATCCATGTATAACCCCCAGCTGGAAACCTTTATCCGTGTGGCGGATGCAGGCAGCTTCAATAAGGCGGCGGAGCTGTCCTATATCACACCTACGGCGGTAATTAAGCAGATTAATCTGTTGGAAGCGGATCTGGACGTGAAGCTTTTTGAGCGTACGCACCGGGGACTGAAACTGACGAAAGCAGGAATGTCGCTTTATAATGATGTAAAATATATCATCCAGTACTGCAAGGATTCCGTGACCCGAGCCAAAAACGCAATGCAGGAGGGAGATAATGTCATTCGCATCGGCACCTCTCCGATGACCCCGGCGGGAGTGCTGGTAGAACTCTGGCCGAAAATTCATGAAATCTGTCCGGAGATCCGGTTTCAGCTGGTTCCCTTTGAGAACACACCGGAAAATGCCAGGGAAATTCTGAAAAATCTGGGACAGAACATTGATGTGGTTGCGGGCATATTTGACGATACCATGCTGAATGTACGGAATTGTGCGGGCTTTGAAATCTCCAGACAGCCGCTGTGCTGTGCAGTATCCGTCCAGCACAGGCTTGCGGGCAAAAACCGGCTGGACGTTCAGGATCTGTATGGTGAAAATCTGATGCTGATGCACCGGGGCTGGAGCCGGTATGTGGATGAGCTTCGGGATGACATCTGGAAAAACCACAGCCAGATCCATATTGTGGATTTTGATTTTTACAGCGTAGAGGTGTTTAACCGCTGTGAGAATAGCAATGATATCCTTTTGGCCGTGGAGGCCTGGGAAAATGTACATCCGCTGCTGAAAGTGATTCCGGTGGAGTGGAATCACTCTATCCCCTATGGCCTGCTCCATTCGCCCAACCCCTCGGAAACGGTAGAGCGGTTTCTCACGGCAATTCAGGCTGTATTGCATCAGCAGAGCGGTTCCTGATAGTAAGCGGTGCTGCTTTCTGACAGGCAGTACAGAAAGTGATAACCTTTGAGTATAAACTGATGAACAAATCGAGACTTCTTAGAAAGCCTCGATTTTTTTATACTGTGAATGAAATCAAATTCACGAAGAAAGGACGATTCACAATGAAAAAGATGACAGCATTACTATTGAGTTTATTTATGATTTTCACACTTGCTGCCTGCGGCGGTCAAAACAGCGCAAACAGCGGCTCTGCGGCACAATCCGCCGCAGAGAGCACGCAGGATAACGGGCAGTCTGCGGAGGCAGCCTCCGCTGAAGCATCCGATGAGACTGCTATGGAAGGCTCCGCTGAGACCTCTGCTGAAGAAATCCCTGAAGAGGAATCGGATGAAGCATCTGCCGGGGAACCGGAATCCGCAGAGGGGAGAACCCTGGTGGTCTATTTTTCCGCTACGGGCAATACCCAGGAGGCTGCCGAATACATTGCAGCGGCAACCGGGGGAGATCTGTTTGCACTGGAGCCGGTGGAACCCTACAGCGACGCTGATTTGAACTGGACGGACGACAACAGCCGTGTGGTATATGAGCATGATAACCCCGATGCAAGAGTTGTGGAGCTGGTGGAAGCCACAGTGCCTGATTGGGAATCCTATGACACGGTGTTTATCGGCTATCCCATCTGGTGGGGCATAGCAGCCTGGCCGGTGGACGGCTTCATTGCGGCCAATGATTTTACCGGGAAAACGGTGATCCCGTTCTGCACCTCGGCCTCTTCCCAACTGGGAGAAAGCGGCGAACTGCTGGCGGAGGCTGCCGGAACCGGCAACTGGCTGGAGGGTATGCGGTTTTCATCCGGCGTTTCCGAAGCGGACGTCCAGGCATGGATTGAGAACTTGGGATTGCAAAACTAAGTTTTGATGTGATGCATGATTCAGGAGCGGGACAGGTAGGTTTTTCTATACGAGGCATGAAAATGAAAATGAGGCAAAAAAATACGGTTGACATCAGCTGATTTCCATGCTAGATTATAGGTAATGAAAAGCTTAAGTGCTTTTGCGGCGATAGAGAGGAGCTACCCGTCCCGGCTTTGCGGGCGATATAAATACAAAGTTAGTCTCTGCCTATGGAATTATCATAGGACTGCTCCCAATCTTATTGAACAGTAGTAGTTCGATAAGCATGAATTGCAATTCAAAAAAGAAAAGTTAAGCCTGAGCCTAACAGCCCAGGCATTTTTCTTTTATAGAAACAGGATGCTTCCATTTTCTGCGTTGAGGATAAGGATGGTTTTATGAAAGATACCCGTTTGCTGAAAATATTTAATGATACCAAAGAAGTATTGTGCAAATATGATTATTATATTCATACCGCAAAACGTATACTGCATTTGACAAATACGGAACTGAAAATACCGCATTTGATGGGGCTTCAGTATGTTGGCAGACCGAATCAGTATGCAGGAGATTTTGGCGTATATGCAGTAAAGAAAGGCAGAATTACACTGGTATCATTAGAGAAGCTTGTCAGGAAGTATTATAGAACGAAAGAAAAACAGGATAGAATGTTAAAGCTGATACATTTGAAGCTGGATTATCTTTATCTTCTGCCGGAAATGTTCTGTTCTTATTCAAAGCTGTATCTTTTTGATATGAACCATAACCCGGATTCGGAATTTGACAGCGACTATCTTCTGATTCACA
>JAGANP010000254.1 GCA_017624175.1 Lachnospiraceae bacterium
AAAGAATGTGCTACAATGTTTTCCATGAGAGTACCTCCATCACCTGTTGTTTTAGATCTTTGACAAATCCATTATAACAGGGATTCTGGTGCTCTCAATTTATTTTCTCTTAGGCAACTGACAAAAACTTTACTCTATATTAAATCTCCCTATGACCTACAGCTTTCCCGCCAGAATAACACTCATGACGGCACTGACTGTCAGGGACAGCAGGGCGCCGGGCAGGGTATAACGGGTTTTCGTGACCTTGGCGGCCAGGTAATACACGCTCATGGTATAGAAGCAGGTCTCCGTACAGCTCATCAGAATGGAGACCAGCATGCCGGTATAGGTATCCGGGCCATAGGTCCGAAAGATATCCAGCACCAGCCCGGTAGCCGCAGAGCCGGAAAAAAGCTTGATCAGCATCACAGGCACCACTGCTGCGGGAATCCCCACCGGCTCTGCCAGCGGCGCCAGCAGCCCCGCCAGGAAGTCCAGAAAACCGGACGCCCGCAGCACCCCTACAGCCACCAGCAGCCCCACCAACGTAGGCATGATATCCACTACCACCTTCAGTCCCTCTTTGGCACCGGTCAGGAAAGCTTCATACACCTTCACCTTCGAAATGATGCCGTAACCCACTATGTAAAAAAGGATGATCGGAATAATGATATCCGATATATGGCTGAGTGCATTCACGCTGCTGCCCCTCCTTACCGATCTTTAATCTTACAATAAATCACTGCCGCTACCGTGCTGACCAGCGTAGCCAGAATGGACGGAGCAATGATGGCCGCCGGGTGCGTACTGCCATATTGGCTCCGGTAAGCGATCATATTTACCGGAATCAGCTGCAGGGAAGAAATATTCAGGATCAGAAAAGTACACATCTCCTTGCTGGCTGTACGGCTTCCGCCCTTTCGCCCGCTGTCTCTGCCTGCTCCCGCCTCTCCTCCCGGCATATCCTCCCGGTATTCAGGATTGCCCCTCTCCTGTTCCAGATGCGCCAGCTCCTCCATGGCTTTCAGTCCGGCCGGTGTACAGGCCCAGCCCAGCCCCAGCACGTTAGCAATCATATTGGTGGCAATATATTCCCTGGCCTTGTGCTCCTTAGGAATCCTGGGAAACAAGAAAGTCAGCACAGGACCAATGCCTTTTGTCAGCTTCGCCACCAGCCCCGACTGCCCGGCTATTTCCATCAGCCCCATCCACAGGGCCATGACGCCTGCCGTGGTGATACACAGGGAAATTCCCTCCCCCGCACTGTCCAGCGCTGCATTGGTGATCGCTTCCAGATTGCCGGTGAACACCGCATAAATGATTCCGATAGCAATCATGGCCGCCCACAGATAATTCAGCATGATGCCTCTTTCCCCTGCCCTTTCCTGCGGGCAGATCAGCTGCCTTTCTATCAGCATATTCCCCTGGGACTTTTCACAGAACTCCTCCACACGAAAAAAGCGGCCCTGAATCTCTTCAAAGCCGCTTCCTCATATACCGTATTATATCTTATTCTTCCACACCATGCTCCCGCATCAGCCGGATAATATCCCCAACGGTCACTATATCCTCCAGTTCCTCAGAAGGAATCTCCACGTCATATTCCTCCTCAAACGCCATCACCAGCTCAAACAGGTCCAGAGAATCAGCGCCCAGATCATCCTTGAACGATGTACTCTCGCTGATCTCATCCACATCCAGATTTAACTGCTTTGCAATAATCTCTTTTACTTTTTCCAACATAATCGTAACCTCTCCTTTAGTCAGAGTCTTTTCTAATATAAAATGCCCACTTTCATGGTATGTGCATTATGCTAAGAGAAGTATAGGAGTTAATGCAGCTTTTGTCAAGCCCTTTATCCGTTTTCGTCCAGATAGCTGAAAAACAGCTTTACTCGTAGATCGGGTAATCTTTCCCCTCCCGGATAAAGACAGGGATGATCTCCAGCGGCGCCGGAACCGTTACCCTCTGACCGCCCTCATATACCGCTTTAGTGTTGGCATCCGTCCACTTACAGCCTGCCGGCAGATAAACGCTCCGCTCCCGCTGGCCCTCTTCCATCACCGGTGCCACCAGCAGATCTGGTCCGAACATATAGGCGTCCTCGATGTTCCATGCCTCCTGATCCTCCGGGAAATCAAAGAACAGCGGACGCATCACCGGTGCGCCGGTCTCGCTGGCCTGCTTCATGCACTCCCGGATATAGGGACGGAGACGTTCCCGGATAAAGAGATACTTCTTCAGAATCTCATAATTATCCTCTCCGAAGCTCCACACCTCATTATCCTGGCCGCTGGTCAGCTGACGCACGCCATTGATGAACTCCTCCTCCCGCTCATACCAGGGAGAGCGCTCCCCGTGCATACGGAATACAGGACAGAAAGCGCCCCAGGCGAACCATCTTACCAACAGCTCCTTAAAATAAGGATCCTGAATGTTGCCGCCGATAAAGCCGCCGATATCCGAGGTCCACCAGGGAATCCCAGCTACGCACATATTCAGCCCCGCCTGCAGTTGCTCCTGCATAGCCCGGAAAGAAGAATGTATATCTCCCGACCAGGTCAGCACCCCGTATTTCTGGCTGCCCGCCCAGGCACAGCGCACCAGACTCAGAATGTCGGTCTCTCCTGCTGCCTTCAGACCGTCATAGAAGCCCTTGGCATAGCCCACCGGATAGGTGTTGGTACACTGCAGCGCCGGGCCCGCATAGTAACGGTAATTGTCAAAATCATAGGGGCCATATTCCGGCTCCGCCTCATCCAGCCAGAAACAGCGGATTCCCTTGTCATAATAGTTTTTCTTACATTTCTCCCAGACAAACTGCTGGGCGCCGGGATGGGTGGCATCATAAAATACCGTATTGCCCATCCAGGACATATGATAAGCCATACCCCTGTCCGGAGTCACCAGATAGCCCTTCTCATTCATTTCGCCGAAATTCTCGCTGCGCTCATCGATGGTGGGCCACACCGATACCACGGGCTCAATGCCCAGCTCCCGCAGTTCCTTTACCATGGCCTCGGGATCCGGCCAGTCTCTGGGCTCAAACTTAAATTCTCCCTGCCTGGTCCAGTGGAAGAAATCTACAACAATGGCATCCATGGGCAGTCCCCGCCGCTTATGCTCCCTGGCCACTGCCAGCAGCTCGTCCTGAGTACGGTAGCGTAGCTTGCACTGCCAATAGCCCAGACCATACTCCGGCATCATGGGACTGCGGCCCGTCACAGCAGAATAGTGCTCCTCCAGTTCAAAGGGAGTATCTCCTGCCGTAATATAGTAATCCAGCTTCTTAGTGCTTTTAGCATACCATTCCGTCCGGTTGGTGGCAAAGGTCGCCATACCGATGGCCGGATTGTTCCAGAAGAAGCCGTAGCCCCGGCTGGAGATCATAAAGGGCACGCTGGACTGGCTGTTGCGGTGCGCCAGCTCCAGGGTAGCGCCTTTTTTATCCAGATGCTTGTCCTGGTACTGCCCCATGCCGAAGATTTTCTCCCCATCATACGCTTCAAAGCGCATGGTCAGCTCATAATCCGTGCTGCCGGGGATGGGCTTCAGCTCCCGGGCGTCGATCCGAAGGGAGGTACAGTACCGGTTGATCCGGTTGCGGTTGCGCCAGTATTCCGCTGTCAGCAGCTCCCCTTTCTGGTTATAATAGCTGATCCAGCCCTCGGGATTGATCACTGCCGTAAGCTTTCCGTTTTTCACCGTATATACCTTACCGGTCTGATGATATTGTGCATACTCCTCCGAGGCATACCAGGGATCCGTGGTGTCGATTTCCTCCACAGTGATCTCCGGCTGACAGTTCTCCACGGACTCCGTCAGCGCCCAATCCTGTCCGTCCATCACAGCTTCCCCGGTCATTCGCACCCGAAACGCATCCCTGCCCCAGGGTTCCAGCCACAGGGTCTTTTTCCCGTCAATGATCACAATCCTATTCTGCTCTGCACTTACCTGCATTTCCTGCTCTCCTTTCTCCATGAGCGGTCTTTTCTCTGCGGCACCGCTTCTCCCTCTTTATCAATATTACACCGGCTCTCCATAGATCACGCCCCTTGACCCCGTTGCCAGGAAAAATCTGCCATAGACACGTTTGTCGCCGTCCATGCTGTTGATCTCGCCGTACATCTGCTTCTCCGTATTCAGCCGTTCACAGGTCTGTCCCTCATCCAATGTCCGATAGAAGCCATACTCGCCGTCTACACTGCCGCAGAAGTAGATGGCCTTGGGCTCACTGACATAATCCCCGCCGGGACGCCCCAGCCCCAGGCCCAGCCGCAGGCAGCTGTCCCCTACGGTGCTGAGCCGAATACAGGTCAGGCGGTCCGTCTCCGCTTCATAGACCAGCTTCCACATGCCTGCCTCTGCCATAGCCAGATAAAATACGCCGCTCTCCCCTGCCGCTCCCCGGATCTCTGAACGATTCGCCGTATCGATCATGCCAAAGTCACAGACCGGATACTCCTGAACCGGGGTTCCGTCAGAAGTCTGCACCGCATCCGGGTGCTTATGTACAAAGGAAATTCCGCCGTCCCGGCTGATGTAGATCTGGCCGCTCTCGCCAAACCCATAAAAGATCTGGGAGTCCATTCGGTCTGAAAAAACTTTCATGCAGGTGCCGGAGAATTTTCCTCTCTCCCGCCTCTCCACCTGTTGCACTGCCACAGGGCTGCCGTCCGCCTCCAGCACCTTCACCGGTGCAAAGGTCTGCCCGCCATCCTGACTGGAGATCACCAGATCCATGGGCAGCCAGATCTGATCCGCAATGGACCAGACAATGTTCTTCCCCTCCGGGGACATGGCCACCCATCCCGGATTGACATTGGGCTGCTCGATCTCCCTCATGGCGGCGTCAATTTTCTCTCCCTGGCCCCAGGGCATGGGAATCCGCTGATAGGTATGAAAGCCGTCCGCCGTGCGCACCAGGCCGCCCTTGGTCTTCCCCCGCCAGTTGCCTCTTGCCGTTATGATGGCCAGATCGCTGCTTAGATCTGACAGATCCGCATTGATGCAGGTGATATACCGATTCCCCTCCGCATCATCAAAGGAATTGCGGCAGGGCTTTGTCAGATCCCGGAAAGCAAAGCCTCCCAGATCTCCCACGATATCCACCAGCTGCACATCGCCGGACCCCGGCCCGTATACATTCAGATGCACAGTCTCCTCGATACCGTCGCAGTGGTCATGATACCGGGGATGCTCGCTGAGCAGCGCATCCGTGGTAAATACCCCCGTTCCCGAGTTAAACCACAGTTCATTGGCGTCAAAGGGATTGATCTTCAAATCGCTTTCCCAGTGCAGCAGACAGCGGTTGCCGTTAAACTCCGGCTTCATATAGGAGCTGTTAAAATAGATATCTCCCACCTCCAGACCATCCAGGCTGACCCGCCAGGTGTTTCCGTAGTCCTCCGATACATAGATACATTCCGCATCCAGCTTTTCCTTGCACAGCGTAGCGCAGGCCACCAGACCCGGCTTACTCTTGCAGGTGCTGATACCGCCAAACCCATAATCCAGATAGCCGCTGGTGTGCTGTCCCCCTGCATCCGGCGTGATGTCGGTGTAGCCGCTGATCCGGCCGTCTGCTATCTGATACCGCAGCACCTTACCGCCGATCGTATCCCCGGTGTCACAGCTGTAACCCAGATCCACAATATAGTTCCACCGGCCTGTGGCGCACATGGTCACATACAGATAGGTTCCGTCGAAGGCATAGCGCTGGGCCACCAGCCCATTCATTTTACTGTCGGAGATAATCGGGCTTTCCGGCTCCTCCAGCGGTGCAAAGCTCTCGCCGCCGTCATAGGACACATACAGGCTGTGTCCCCGCAGGGTATCATCCACCCGACTGGTATAGCCTGCCGTACCGGCCACCAGCATCCGGCTGTCCTCAGAAACCCAGATAAAAGTCATATAATCCTCCGGCACCGGAAGCTTCTCCCAGGTCTCGCCCCGATCCCGGGTGCGCAGAAGTCCCCCCTTCTGGCTGGCAAAATACAGGGTATCACTGTCCTGGGGATCCACCACCAGGCGCAGACCCGTACCTCTTCCGCTTAAGTTGCCGTGTACCATCGTGGGAATCTGCAGATATCGGAAGGTCTCGCCGTAATCCTCGGAAACGGACAGCTTGCCCACGCCCTTTCTCACCACGCCGCTGGCAATATACAGCCACTCAGGATGCCGGTCATCCAGCGCAATAGCCGCCGGATAGGTCTCATCCAGATCCGCCATGGTCACATGATCAATCAGACTCTTCCACCGCTTTTGCTCCGTCTCATAACGATAAACGCCCCCGATATCCGTTCTGGCGTACAGAATGCCGGGAACCTGCTGGTGATACAGCAGACCCGTCACATAGCCGCCTCCCGGAAT
>JAGANP010000255.1 GCA_017624175.1 Lachnospiraceae bacterium
CCTGAAATTTGGACCGGGAAATCAGGTTGGTTCTCGCCTTCTCCTCAGCCTTGCGGATCTTCGCCGATTTCTCCGCGCAGGAGAGCACCTTCTTAAGCTCCTCCAGATTCCGGTCGTAATAAAGTACCATCTCCTCTCCAAGCACATCCTGAACCGCTTTTCCGGCATCCGGATTATCCAGCTTGGTCTTGGTCTGGCCTTCAAATCGGGGATTTTTATGTTTGATGGAGAGAACGGCCGTCATTCCGTTGCGGACATCCGCTCCGGTAAAATTCACATCCTTTTCTTTCAGGACTCCCAGCTCCCGGGCATAGGTATTGATCACATTGGTAAACTGGGTCTTAAAGCCGGTCAGGTGGGTGCCGCCCTCGGAGTTATAGATATTGTTGCAGAATCCCAGCACGTTCTCATGAAACTCATTCACATACTGAAAAGCCACCTCAACCACGATGCCTTCAGATTCCCCTTTAAAGTAAATACAGTCATGAATCGGCTCGGCGCCCTTATTCATATCCTTGATAAAGCCCGTGATCCCCTCCGGTTCATGGAAAGTCACCCGCTCCGGTTCTTCCTTGCGCTTGTCCTCGAAAATAATGGTCAGCTCCGGGTTCAGGTAAGCAGTCTCATGCAGACGGCTTTTCACCTCATCCTCTTTAAAACGGGTCTTATCGAAAATCGTATCATCCGGCAGGAAATTGATGGTCGTCCCGCTCTCCCTGGTCTTGCCGATGATCGGAAGCAGGCCGTTTTCCAGCTCCACCACCGGCAGTCCTTTCTCATACTGATCCTGATAAATGCAGCCGCCTACTTTGACCGTCACAGTCAATCGGTTGGAAAGCGCATTCACCACGGAAGAGCCCACTCCGTGGAGACCGCCGCTGGTCTTATAAGCACTGTTATCAAATTTGCCTCCTGCGTGCAATGTGGTAAATACCAGACGCTCCGCACTGATTCCTTTTTCATGCATTCCCACCGGGAGGCCTCTGCCGTTATCGCTGACCGTAGCCGATCCGTCCGCCTCCAGGGTCACCCGGATCGTATCGCAAAAACCGGCCAGGTGCTCGTCCACGGAATTGTCCACGATCTCATAGATCAGGTGATTCAGTCCTCTGGTGGAAACACTGCCGATATACATGCCCGGGCGCTTCCGTACCGCCTCCAGGCCCTCCAGCACAGTTATGCTGGAAGCATCATAATTACTTGCTTTAGCCATAAATTACCTCTTTTTTTCACATATATAAGTTATATTATACCATATATTTTGTGGTCAGGAAAGAAAAAAGTACCATATTTACGAAAAATCCTGCATACTCGACGGTATGCATTATACCGTCAGGTATGCAGGAACGAAAAAGCTTTGGTTTATACTTCTATTTTCCGGCAGCAGGCAAATGCCAGTGAACCGGGGCCGATATGGCAGGCGATACTTAAGGAAAGCGGATCCACATGAATATCATAGCCGGGGAACTGTGCTGCGATCTCCTCTTTAAAGAGCTCCGCCGCTTCCGCATTGGCCGTGTGCGCAATCTGCAGCCAGATATGTTTATCCTCGGTCATGCCGCCGAAACGGTTCTCAATATCCTTTTTAATGGCATTGATCATGATGGACTTTCCCTGATTCACAGTGCGGGCCTTGGCAAAGGCGTCCAGCTTTTCCCCCTGGATCTGCAGCACAGGCTTAAGCTTCAGCAAGGTTCCCAGGGCTGCTGCAGCCGGGGTGATGCGTCCGCCCTTTTTCAGGTAATACAAGGTGTCCAGCATGATATAGATACTGCTGTTAAACTTATCCTTTTCCAGGAAATCCTTGATCTCTGCGGCATTCATCCCCTTCGCTGCCAGCAGCTTGGCGTCTAAGGCGGATTGTCTCTGGGTCACGGAGATCCGCTGGTTGTTCACCACCTGTACCTTTCCGTCATAGTCCTGGGCCAGCATAATAGCACTTTCGCAGGAACTGGAAAGGCCGCTGCTCATGGGAATATGCACGATCTCGTCATACTCTTTCAGCACCTCATCCCACAGCTGCATCACCGAATCCGGCGTTGGCTGACTGGTATGGATATCCGCACCGCTCTGCAGCTTCTCATAGAACTGCTCCTGCGTCAGATTAATATCCTCAAAAAAAGTCTCTTCATTGATAAAAAACGGCATCGGCAGAACAAATATACCCAACTCCTTTGCCTGTGACTGGGTAATTCCACTATTGCTATCTGTAATAACGGCAACTCTCGGCATTTTCTTTTCCCATCCTCCTATGAAACTAATAAATTGATTATACTCTTAAATCGTTCTAAAGTCAACCTGGCTGCCCGCATCTGCATGCAGATATGCCGCAAGCTCCTGATATTCCCCGGCCTGGGCGTCAAGAACCTGTTCCACCGCCTGGCTGGCCTCTTTCAGCAGCTCTGCATCCGTGTAGATATCTCCCATCCGAAAGGCAAAATCGCCGCTCTGGCGGATTCCGAACAGATCCCCCGGTCCCCGGAGCTTCAGATCCTCCGAAGCAATATAAAAGCCGTCGTTGGACTGATTTAAGATCTCCAATCGTTCCATGGTCTCCTGATTGTCCTGGGTACTGATGAAAATGCAGTAGCTCTGGTAGTTTCCCCGTCCCACCCGGCCCCGGAGCTGGTGCAGCTGCGCCAGACCGAAGCGCTCCGCATTTTCCACCATCATTACCGTAGCATTGGGTACATTGATTCCCACTTCAATCACAGTGGTGGACACCAGTACATCAATATTATGCGCCGCATATTCCTCCATGATACGGTTTTTATCCGCCGCTTTCATTCTGCCATGCAGCGTGGCCACCTGGATATCCGCAGGCAATGCGGCTCTCAGCTTCTGGGCATAATCGGACACGTTTTCCAGGTCGTCCATCTCCCCCGCCTCCACCATGGGGCAGATCACATAGGCCTGGCGGCCGCTGCGCACCTCTTTTTCAATAAACTGATAGGCCTTGGGCCGATAGGAGGCATTGACCACACAGTTTTTGATCGGCAGACGGTTGGCAGGCAGCTCGTCAATAACGGATACCTGCAGATCCCCGTACAGAATGATCGCCAGCGTGCGGGGAATGGGGGTGGCGCTCATCACCAGCACATGGGGATTGTGCCCCTTTTCCGCCAGGGTCTCCCTCTGCCGCACGCCGAAACGGTGCTGCTCATCCGTAACCACCAGCGCCAGCTTCTGAAACTTCACCTTTTCCTGAATCACCGCATGGGTGCCCACCACCAGATTGGCCTCACCGGAAGCGATCTGGGCATAGGCATTATTCTTTTCCCCCGCCGTCATGCTTACCACCAGAAGCACCGGCTTTAAGGCCACATGATATTTTTCCACATATTCGCAGATTCCCTCATAATGCTGCGCCGCCAGAACCTCCGTAGGCGCCATCATCGCCCCCTGATAGCCGTTTGCCGCACACATCAGCAGCGCCAGCACCGCAATGATGGTCTTGCCGGAACCCACATCGCCCTGTACCAGCCTGTTCATGCACCAGAGAGAGGACAGATCCGTGCGGATCTCCTGCCAGGCTCTCATCTGTGCCCCGGTCAGACGATAGGGAAGCTGCTCCAGCAGCCGATCGGTATCCGCCGTTTCGATCATACGGTATTCATTTTCCAGCAGTCTGCTGTGCTCCTTATTTTCCCGCAGAAAATACAAAAAGGTGAAAAATTCCTCGAACACCACCCGCCTGCGGGCCTTTACCAGTTCTTCATAGGTTAACGGAAAATGCATATTCTGTATGGCTTCCTGCCGGTCCATCAGCCCGTATCTGCGCCGCAGCTGCTCCGGATAGGGATCCTTGCCGAAAGGGTAGGCGCCAAGCGCCTGCCGCACCGCTTTCTGCACCGCCTGATTGGTGAGACCCTTGGTCAGAGCATAACGGGGCTGGACAGAGGTCAGATATCTGCCGTACTCCTCCTGACTGTAGAACCGGGGCTGCTCCATAATCAGCGCCGCCCCCCGGGACTGCACCCTGCCCCGGAAAATAAACCGGCTGCCGGGCTTCATCACATTTTTCAGAAAAGCCATATTAAAAAAAGTCA
>JAGANP010000030.1 GCA_017624175.1 Lachnospiraceae bacterium
CAAAGAATTTTGAGGAAGTATGTCTGGGATATAACAAGGAGGAGGCCATGGAGGAGGCCAGCCGCTGCATCAACTGTAAGAATGCGCAGTGTATAAAGGGCTGTCCTGTGGCTATCAATATTCCGGGTTTTGTGGAGCAGGTGAAAAACGGGGATATCGAGGCGGCTTATCAGATCATCAGCCAGTCCAGTGCCCTGCCCGCTGTATGCGGACGTGTATGTCCCCAGGAGAGCCAGTGCGAGGGCAAATGTATCCGGGGCATCAAGGGCGAGCCGGTATCCATCGGTAAGCTGGAGCGCTTTGTGGCAGATTATGCCCGGGAACAGGGGATCAAGCCGGAGGGAGCAAAGGAGAAAAAAGGGAAAAAGGTGGCTGTTATCGGATCGGGCCCGGCAGGCCTGACCTGCGCCGGGGATCTGGCCAAGAAGGGATACGATGTGACCATCTTCGAGGCACTGCATGAGGCCGGAGGAGTGCTGGTATACGGTATTCCGGAGTTCCGTCTGCCCAAGGAGGCTGTAGTAGCCAAGGAGATTGAGAACGTAAAATCCCTGGGTGTGAAGATTGAAACCAATGTGGTGGTGGGAAAATCCGTGACCATTGACCAGCTGTTGTCCGAGGAAGGCTTCTCCGCCGTATTTATCGGTTCCGGCGCAGGACTGCCCAAGTTCATGGGAATCCCCGGAGAGAACAGCAACGGCGTATTTTCCGCTAATGAGTATCTGACCAGAAGCAACCTGATGAAGGCTTTTGACGAAAACAGCAACACCCCTATTATGCGGGGCAAGAAGGTAGCTGTTGTGGGCGGCGGCAACGTGGCCATGGATGCGGCCCGCACGGCGCTTCGCCTGGGCGCAGAGGTGCATATCGTATACCGCCGCAGCGAAGAGGAACTGCCGGCCCGTGTGGAGGAAGTGCATCATGCAAAAGAGGAGGGAATCATTTTTGATCTGCTGACCAATCCTACCGAGATTCTGGCAGATGAAAAAGGCTGGGTAACCGGTATGAAATGTATCCGCATGGAACTGGGTGAGCCCGATGAATCCGGCAGAAGACGGCCGGTGGAGGTGCCTGACTCCGAGTTTGTCATGGAAGTGGATACGGTAATCATGTCCCTGGGAACCTCTCCCAATCCGCTGATTTCTTCCACCACAGAGGGACTGGAGACCAACAAGTGGAAATGTATCGTGGCCCAGGAGGAAAACGGACAGACCACCAAGGAGGGCGTATATGCGGGCGGTGATGCCGTGACCGGTGCTGCAACCGTAATCCTGGCAATGGGGGCCGGGAAAGCTGCGGCAAAGGGAATAGATGCGTATTTGTCAGGGAAATAGGTGATTCAGGTACGATTCCCCGAGGCGTGCAGGTCTGATGTTTCGGCGGCATGGTATGGGGATGGCCACAGAAGGAGAAACGGGGAGAAAACGGGTTACAGGAGGAGAAGGTATGTTGATATGTCCCAAGTGCAGAAATGAGTACAGAGAAGGGATCACCGTATGTGCAGACTGCGGCTGCCAGCTGGTGCCGGAGAATGAGATTATTGACAGGGTTCCGCTGATTTTCGGGGAAGAGGAAGTGCTGAACCGCCTGAAAGAGTATCTGGCATATAACGGTCTGCAGAACATGGAGATCGTCTATGATGAAAAAGAGGCGGTGCATGAGCTGTTAGTCAATGAGAAAGATAAGCAGAAAGCAGTCAAGCTGGGAAGCATATTCATGCAGCAGGAAAATGTCCGCCAAGCCGAGGAATTGGCCCGGGTGCAGGCAGAGCAGGAGCGTCAGGCAGAGGAGAGACCTCAGCCCCAGTGGTTCGGCATGGGCAGCCAGGAGTCCAAAGAAGAACAGCCTCCCCAGGCACAGCAGGCCAGAAGATCCTCTGGCGGTTATCAGAACAAGGCCGAGCGTGCGGAAGAAAATAAGTCCTCTGCATGGACCCTGCTGCTGGTGGGCGGCGTAGGCCTGGTATTCCTGGTGCTGCTGCTTGCCGGGGTACTGCCTCTCCAGCTCAAGGGCGCTAACCGCTATCTGATTGGCGGCATCATGGGGGCTATGTTTGTTCTCTTTGTGGTCATGGGCTTTGTTTCTTTGAAAAAATCCAAGGAATATGCTAA
>JAGANP010000256.1 GCA_017624175.1 Lachnospiraceae bacterium
CAAAAATCTGGAACAGCCCATGAGCTTTGCCCAGCTTTTGCAGGAGATTGAAAAGATCGAAGGGCTGGAGCGCATCCGCTTCATGACCTCCCATCCCAAGGATCTGTCGGACGAGCTGATCCAGGTGATGAAGGAATCGAAAAAGATCTGCCGTCATCTGCATCTGCCCCTGCAGTCCGGTTCTACCCGGATTCTGAAGCGGATGAACCGCTGCTATACCAAAGAGCAGTATCTGGCGCTGGCGGAGAAGATCCGCCGGGAGATTCCGGATATCGCCATCACCACGGATATTATTGTGGGCTTTCCCGGAGAAACCATGGAGGATGTGGAAGAGACCATTGATGTGATCCGCCGGGTAAAATACGACAATGCCTTTACCTTTATCTATTCCAAGCGCACCGGCACCCCGGCAGCCGCCATGGAAGACCAGGTGCCAGAGCCCCAGGTGAAAGAGGGCTTTGACAGGGTGCTGAAGGTGGTGCAGGATACTGCCCGGGAACAGGTTGCCCGGTATCAGGGACAGATCGCAGAGGTGCTGGTGGAGGAGATCAATGACCATGATGAGAGTCTGCTGACAGGCCGCATGTCCAACAATACCCTGGTGCATTTTCCCGGTTCGCCGGAGCTGATCGGCCGGATCGTTACGGTCTCTTTGGAGCAGTGCCAGGGGTTCTATTATATGGGGCATCAGGTATCAGAATCTCTTTGAACCTTCAGGTCTGATACAGTAAAAAAACACTTGCAAAAACCATAGAACAGGCATATTATAAAATTTGTGTAAATTCTGTCGGGAAACCGCAGATTCTGCACAAATTTTATTTTTTATGAGGGAAAAGAAATGGATAAGTTGAAACCGAAGTTGTTTTCTGTTATGAAGACCTACACAAAAGAACAGTTTGTCAAGGATGTGGTGGCAGGCATTATTGTGGCCATCATTGCCCTGCCCCTGTCTATCGCTCTGGCACTGGCCTCCGGCGTGACGCCGGAAAAAGGCATCTATACCGCCATTGCGGCAGGTTTTGTGATTTCCTTTTTAGGCGGCAGCCGGGTACAGATCGCCGGGCCCACGGCCGCCTTTGCTACCATCGTAGCAGGCATTGTGGCGGAGAACGGGATGGATGGGCTGATCCTGGCTACGATCATGGCCGGAGTGATTCTGATCCTGATGGGTGTGCTGCGTCTGGGCAATCTGATTAAATTCATTCCCTATACCATTACCACCGGCTTTACCGCCGGCATTGCCGTAACCATCTTTATCGGACAGATTAAGGATTTTCTGGGGCTGACCGTGGTCAGTGAGGAACCCCTGATTGAAACCGTGGACAAGCTGAAAGCGGTGTGTCAGTTTATCGGCACCATCAACTGGCAGGCGCTGATCGTAGGTATGGTATGTATGGTAATCCTGATCGGATGGCCTTATCTTCCGGGCTTTTTTAAGCGGATTCCGCCGTCCCTGATCGCCGTGCTGGCAGGTATCGCCATGGTGAAGGGACTGCACATGAAAGTCAATACCATCGGGGATCTGTATGAGATTTCCAACCGGCTGCCCGGCATTTCCCTGCCTGCGTTCAGCTTCAAAACCATGCAGGACGTTCTGCCGGATGCCTTTACGATCGCCATTCTGGCGGCCATCGAGTCCCTGCTGTCCTGCGTAGTGGCGGACAGTATGGTCAACAGCAAGCACCGTTCCAATATGGAATTGATCGCCCAGGGCGCCGGAAATATTACCTCTGCGCTTTTCGGCGGTATCCCGGCCACCGGCGCCATCGCCCGTACGGCCGCCAATGTGAAAAACGGCGGCCGCACCCCCATCGCCGGTATGGTGCATTCCGTGACCCTGCTGCTGATTCTGGTGGTGCTGATGCCCTATGCGGCGCTGATTCCCATGCCTACCATTGCGGCCATCCTGTTTATGGTGGCTTACAATATGTCCGAATGGCGCAAATTCGTGTATCTGTGCAAAACAGCGCCCAAGAGCGATATTATCGTGCTGGTGCTGACCTTTGTACTGACAGTGGTGTTTGATCTGGTGGTGGCCATCGGCGTGGGGATCGTGCTGGCGGCGATCCTGTTTATGAAGCGCATGAGCGAGGTGACGGCGGTAGAGGGCTGGACCTATGTGGATGAAGATGCCGAGAACGATGCGGACAGCATCGAGCTGCGCAGCGTTCCCGCCCATACCCTGGTATATGAGATGAGCGGCCCTCTGTTTTTCGGTGCAGCGGATAAAATCCTGCAGATTCGTGCGGATGAATCCGTCAATGTCCTGGTGCTGCGGATGCGGAGCGTCAGCGCCATAGACGCCACCGCCATGCACAATCTGGAGACCCTGGCGGAGCAGTGTGAGAAAAAGAAGATCCAGCTGATCCTATCCCATGTCAATGAACAGCCCCTGCGGGTGATGAAGAAAGCAAAATTTGTGGAACGGATCGGAGAAGATCATTTCTGTAAGCATATTGACGATGCACTGACCCTGGCGGAAAAGCTAAGCAGCTCCGCAGCCGGGCCGGAACAGCAGTAAGGAATTTACAAAAGCCAGATTTTGTGGTAACATGTGAAACGGATACATCCCAGGATGTGTCCGTTTTGTAGTGCCTGAAACCGGCGGCTACAAAGCGGGAACGGAACCAAAGAAGCGGGCCGGTGATCCGGCAGAAGTGAGGTAATTGTGAACGAGGAAGTAAAGGTAGAAGACCTGACCCCCATGATGCAGAAATATATGGAGACCAAAGAGGAGTATCCTGATTGTATCCTGTTTTACCGGCTGGGGGATTTTTATGAGATGTATTTTGACGATGCCCTGACGGCATCCCGGGAGCTGGAGATCACCCTGACGGGGAAGAGCTGCGGCCTGGAGGAACGTGCTCCCATGTGCGGCGTGCCCTACCATGCGGTGGAAACCTATCTGAGCAAGCTGGTGGCCAAGGGCTATAAGGTGGCCATCTGCGAGCAGGTGGAGGATCCGAAGCTGGCGAAAGGGCTGGTAAAGCGGGAGGTGGTGCGGATCGTCACCCCCGGCACCAACCTGAATATGCAGGCACTGGAGGAGAGTAAAAATAACTATCTGATGTGCATTACTTTTACGCCCACAGGAATCGGTATGGCGGCAGCGGATGTGACCACCGGCGATTTTTACATGACTGAAGTGGAAGATCTGCGGCGGCTCATGGATGAACTGATGAAATATGAGCCCTCGGAGATCATCTGCAACGATGCCTTTCTGGTCAGCGGCATGGATATCGGGGATCTGCGGGGACGGCTGCATATTGCGGTCAGCGCCATTGATCCTCACTATTTCGACGATCAGACCTGTGAGCAGTGCATTCTGCGGCATTTTAAGATGAAAAGCCTGATCGGGCTGGGACTGGAGGATTTTCCTACCGGCACCATAGCGGCCGGCGCACTGCTGCACTATCTGTATGATACACAGAAGACGGATCTGGGGCATATCTCCCATATCCATTCCTATCTTGCCAGCAAATTCATGCTGCTGGATTCCTCCACCAGACGCAATCTGGAACTGGCGGAAACCCTGCGGGAGAAACAGAAAAGAGGATCCCTGCTGTGGGTGCTGGACAAGACCAAAACCGCCATGGGCGCCCGTATGCTGCGCAGTTATCTGGAGCAGCCTCTGATCGAGAAAGCGGAGATGGAGAAGCGCCTGGACGCCATCGAGGAATTGAACGGGGATGCGGTATCCCGGGACGAGCTGCGGGAGTATCTGAATCCCATCTATGATCTGGAGCGTCTGCTGGGTAAGGTGACCTATAAGACGGCCAATCCCCGGGATCTGCTGGCATTCCGCAACTCTCTGGAGATGCTGCCGCCGATCAAAAAGGTGCTGGCGGGCTTTCAGAAAGAGCTGCTGGTACAGATTGCTGCAGATATGGACGGTCTGGAGGATCTGTATACCCTGATCGATCAGGCCATTGAGGAGGAGCCCCCGATTACGATCCGGGAGGGCGGTATCATCAAGGACGGCTATGACGAAACCATTGATATGCTGCGCAGCGCCAAGCGGGACGGCAAGATGTGGCTGGCTCAGCTGGAGGAGCAGGACCGGGAACGCACCGGGATCAAAAATCTGAAAATCAAGTACAATAAAGTGTTTGGTTACTATTTTGAAGTGACCAATTCCTTTAAAAATCTGGTACCCGAGGATTATGTCCGCAAGCAGACTCTGGCCAATGCGGAGCGGTATACCACGCCCCGGCTGAAAGAGCTGGAGGATACGATTCTGAATGCGGAGGACAAGCTGGCAACGCTGGAGTATGATGTGTTCTGCCGGATCCGGGACACCATTGCCGGAGAGATCGAACGGATCCAGCGCACCGCCAAGGCGGTGGCAGGACTGGATGTGTTTGCCTCCCTGTCCTATGTGGCGGAGCGGAATCATTATGTACGTCCCGCCCTGAATGAAAAGGGTGTTATCGACATCCGGGACGGCAGGCATCCGGTGGTGGAGCAGATAATCGATCACGAGATGTTCATTGCCAATGATACCCTGCTGGATAACGGCAGTCATTGCATCTCCATCATCACCGGGCCCAACATGGCGGGAAAATCCACCTATATGCGGCAGACGGCTCTGATCGTGCTGATGGCCCAGGTAGGCTGCTTTGTACCGGCAAAGAGTGCCAATATCGGCATTGTGGACCGGATCTTTACCCGTGTGGGAGCTTCGGACGACCTGGCCAGCGGCCAGTCCACCTTTATGGTGGAGATGAACGAGGTGGCCAATATCCTGCGCAATGCCACCGCCGACAGCCTGCTGATTCTGGATGAGATCGGCAGGGGAACCTCCACTTTTGACGGGCTGAGCATCGCCTGGGCCGTTATAGAACATATCAGCAATAAAAAGCTGCTGGGTGCAAAAACCCTTTTTGCCACCCATTATCACGAGCTGACGGAGCTGGAGGGCAAGATCGGCAATGTGAACAACTACTGCATTGCCGTCAAGGAGTGCGGGGATGATATCGTATTTCTGCGCAAGATCATTAAGGGCGGTGCAGACCGCAGCTACGGCATTCAGGTGGCCAAGCTGGCCGGGGTGCCGGATATGGTGATTGACCGGGCCAAGGAGATCGCAGAGCAGCTGTCGGACAACGATATCACCGAGAAGGTGCAGAGCATTGCGGTGGATACCAGGGGAGAGGGCAAAGTTAGAAAGACGCCCAGATATGACGAGGTTGACCTGGCACAGATGTCCCTGTTTGACACCGTGCCCGATGAGGAATTACTGAAAGAACTGACAGACCTGGATATCACGGTCATGACCCCTTTAGATGCTATGAACACCCTGTACCGGCTGCAGAATAAACTGAAGAACCGCTTTAAAGGGTTTTGAGGCAGTTACGGAACTTTAAATAAGGAGCAAAAATGAATCAGATACATGTACTGGATCCGGAAA
>JAGANP010000257.1 GCA_017624175.1 Lachnospiraceae bacterium
ATTACATACCGGACATACCTGGGGTGCATTGGTACCCACCACAATATGGCCGCAGTTACGGCATTCCCATACTTTCACTTCGCTCTTGGCAAATACTTCCGCCATTTCCACATTTTTCAGCAGCGCACGATAACGCTCCTCGTGGTGCTTCTCAATCTCTCCCACCATGCGGAACTTGGCGGCCAGCTCTGGAAAGCCCTCTTTCTCTGCGGTCTCTGCAAATTCCGCATACATGTCGGTCCATTCGTAATTCTCACCCTCTGCAGCTGCCTCCAGGTTCTCTGCCGTATTGCCGATCCCCTGCAGCTCCTTAAACCACATCTTTGCGTGCTCTTTCTCATTCTCGGCAGTCTTCAGGAACAGAGCTGCAATCTGCTCATACCCCTCTTTCTTTGCTACAGAAGCAAAATAGGTATATTTATTGCGTGCTTCTGACTCTCCCGAAAAAGCTGTTTCCAAATTCTTTTCTGTCTGTGTACCTGCATACCTGTTGTTCATCTCATTATCCTCCTCGTTTAAAATTCGCAGATTTCCTGACCGGTTCCGGTCATCTTACTGAAGAATAGTATAGCATAAATTCAGGGAGATGGGTATAGCCTTTTTCTCTCGGCAGCGCTGAAAATAAATCCAGGGACTCCTTCGTTGCTGCATAAACTCTGTTACCGTATATTCCCTCATGGATTCCTGCCCCATAATTTCTCATCCCTGGAATATCTCTGTATTGTGTATATGCTGGTGATCTTTCACGCTTGAATGTCTGCAACAAAAGTCTTGAACGTACGTTCTCTCTATGTTACAATAGAAAACGGAGAGCGCAATGGCTGTATCGAGGAAAATATATGAGCAAATTTGATAAAAAATATGATGCCTTTCAGATCTATGAAAAAATGATGGATCCTTCTGAAGCGAAACCGGAATTTCTGCCGGAGGCAGATGTCAGAGACACCTCTGCGCCAAAAGCCGGTGAAGCGGCTTTGTCGAAAAACGGCATCTATTATGAAATAGAATACGATTCCTGCCCCATGCCCGGCGTGGGAAAATTCGTGCAGAAAACACAGAAGATTGAGGCTCCGGTAAGGGATGAGATACGGGATATTTTTGATCAGATGCGGGATATTGCCAGAGAGTACCGCAGTACCTTTAACAGTACTCCCCACTTTTTTGACCGGAAGGCCCAGCAGGAGAAATCCAGGATTTTCTACCATCAGGGAATGTTTATGAAAGATTTTGAGGACGACTATTCCCGGTCCGTGCCCTATTCTTCTTATTTTCCCTATTATCAGATGATGGGGTACGAGCAGCTCAGAACCTATTTTACCTGGCGGACAAAGCTCCGCAGGGGAACCGTGACGGACGCCTCCCTGTCCTACGCCTATCTGTATCTGTACGAACTGCTGAACCTGATCGGCGCAGAGGATCCCCAGGACGGCCTGGACAAGCTGATGGCTTTCTGGACAGAGTTCCGGGTTTTTAATGCTTCGATTGACCGGTATGTGCTGAAATGGCTGAAAGACTATCATATTTATTATGATCTGCCGGTGCCCTTCCAGACCTTTATTGCGCAAAACGGACTGGCGGAACACTACCGGGAATTTTCAGATCCCAGGAATAATTTTGAACTGTTATGTTCGATTTCCCGATATGATATCAGAAAGTCCGCTTTTTACACCCAGGAGCGGGAGCAGCTGATCAAGGGCTGTATTTATAATACCCTGGACAGTCTGCGAGGCTGCTTTGCGGAAAAAGACCTGGATTTTGACGATTTTATTTTTCAGCCCACTAAAAATCTGACCCCATGGACGCCTTTCCGGGACGCTCTGTTCTACCCCCGTCTGCAGCAAAGGGACAGACGGGTGGTGGTTTCGGAAAAAGAGATTTATCTGTGTCGGCAGAATCAATGGTTTTACAGTACAAATATTACCAGCGAAAGCGGCAGGCAGCTGATGGGGTATATCCTGAAGCAGACGGAAAGCTCTCTGCGGCAGGCGGTAAAGTATAAATATAAGCTAACCGCCAATATGCAGAGTCTTCCTCCTGACATAACCGACCGGCTGCATACTGCAGGGATTTCTCTGGAGAGGCAGATCACCGGAGCGGTTTCTGCATTTTATCGGGAGGCGACTAAGACGGTTGTAAAGGTTGATCCGGCCTCCCTGGAAAAGATCCGGCGGGAAGCAGCGCTGACCCAGGAGAAGCTGATCGTACCGGAGGAGGAAGCTACCGTGCTGCCGCAGATCGGAGCGGAGAAACCGCTGCCGAAAAATCCGGAATCTGCTTTCTTTGCCGGAGCGGTCTCTGATGCACAAAAAGCAATATCAAAGAAAGAGGAGGATGCCGGGGATGCTGCACCCGGGACTCAGGCTGCCGCCGGAGACGATCCCTGGTCTGCGTTGAAGCAGGCCCTGGGAGAGACCGGTCTGACGGCACTGTCGATTCTTCTGGAGGACCGTGCAAAGCTCCGGGATTTTGCCGACGCCCGGGGGCTTATGCTGGAGGTTCTGTTGGATGAGATCAACGAAAAAGCCATGGATTATGTGGGAGACAGCCTGGTAGATGAAGAGCTTGCAATCTATGAAGACTATATCAAACAAGTGAGGGGAATGGTGAAATAAGATGGCCGGACAAGTACCTGCAAGAATTGCCAACAACTTAATCAATGCCTTAAAGGGAGGCGTAGTGCCCCGAACCGGGCTGGAATATATCACAGTGGGCAGAACCCAGGAGATCAATGCCATCCTGCACGATATCGAGATGATCGGGGAGGGCGGCGCCTCTTTCCGCTTTATTGTGGGCAAATACGGCAGCGGTAAGAGCTTTCTGCTGCAGACCATCCGCAATTACGCCACCGCCAAGGGTTTTGCGGTAGTCGATGCGGATCTGTCCCCGGAACGCCGATTTGCGGGTACAAAAGGCCAGGGACTGGCTACCTACAAGGAATTGATCCAGAATCTCTCCACCAAGTCCAAGCCCGACGGCGGTGCGCTTGGGCTGATATTGGAAAAATGGATCTCCGGGATTCAGTCCTCTGTGAAAATGCAGTATCCGGCAGAAGAAGGGGAAGCCTTTGACCGGCATGTGGAAGCGCAGATCTATGCAGTTGCCGGTTCTCTGGAGGGCATGGTCAACGGCTTTGAATTTGCAAAGGCTGTAGTTCTGTACTGGAAAGCTTACCGGCAGGATGACGCCGCCATGAAATCCAACGTCCTGAAATGGTTTCGGGGAGAATATGTCACCCGCAGGGACGCCAAGGAAGAGCTGGGGATCAATTTTATTGTCAACGATGAGAACTGGTACGATTTCTTGAAGCTTTTTGCCGCTTTTTTAGTGGGAGCGGGCTATCAGGGACTGCTGGTCATTATCGACGAACTGGTGAATATCTTCAAGATCTCCAATTCCGTTACCAGGGCCAATAATTATGAGAAGATTCTGACCATGTACAATGACGTGCTGCAGGGAAAGGCCAGGCATATCGGCTTTCTGATGGGCGGCACGCCCCAGTGTATCGAGGATAAGTACAAGGGTGTTTTCAGCTACGAGGCCCTGCGCTCCCGGCTGGCAGAGGGGCATTTTGCCACGGATGATCTGAAGGACCTGTCTGCACCGATTATCCGCCTGCAGATGCTTTCCCAGGAGGAAATGTACATTCTGGTGGAAAAACTGCAGAATATCCATGCGCAGCTGTATCACTACGAACCGGCTCTGACGCAGGAGGATCTGGTCTATTTCCTCACGGTGGAATACAACCGGGTGGGCGCCGAGACCCATATCACCCCCAGGGAGATCATCCGTGATTTTATTGAACTGATTAATATCCTGTACCAGAATCCCGGGAAAAGAGTGGCGGATATTCTGGGAGACAACAGTTTCCAGATGGCGAAGGGAGGCATCCCCGAGGAGGAGATCGGCGATGCGTTTTTGGAATTTGAAGTATAGAGGTATAAACCCATGGATGTATTCAGCAGGCTTGCGCCGTTTATTCAGGACTTTATCTATCAAAACAAGTGGGAGGAGCTGCGGGCTAACCAGGTGGCTGCCTGTGAGGTCATCTTTGACAGTGATGAGAATCTGCTGCTCTCCTCCGGCACCGCCAGCGGCAAGACAGAGGCCGCTTTCCTGCCTGTGCTGACGGAGCTTTACCATAAACCCTCCGCTTCGGTGGGCGTGCTCTATATATCCCCTCTGAAAGCCCTGATCAACGACCAGTTTCTGCGGCTGGAACAGCTGCTGCAGGATTCCCATATCCCGGTGACCAAATGGCATGGGGATGCTTCCGTCACCCGGAAAAATAAACTGATGAAGCACCCGGAGGGAATCCTGCAGATCACCCCGGAATCCTTAGAAAGCCTGCTGACCGGCAAACGGGGCGCCTGCCTGACCATGTTTTCGGATCTGCGCTTTGTGATTATTGATGAAGTCCACTATTTTATGCGGGACGTCCGGGGACTGCAGCTTCTGTGCGTACTGGAACGGCTAAAGCAGCTCACCGGCGTGAATCCCCGCAGAATCGGCCTGTCCGCCACCTTAGGGGATGTGACCCTGGCCAAAAACTGGCTGAATACCGGCACCGGCAGGGAATGTGCCGCCCCCATTACCGATGAGGGCAGAAAGCGCATCCGCCTGCATGTGGAGCGCTTTGTCAACTATGCGGATGAACGGGATCTGGTGGAAAAAGACGGCGGCGGAACCGTTGTCAGCGATACCTCCTGCGGCGATATGGGGGATCGGGAATATTACGAATACCTCTTTAAACAGACTCTGGATAAAAAGACCATTATTTTTACCAACAGCCGGGAAGAATCGGAGCTGGTTATCGCCAACTTGCGGGAAATTGCCCTGAAAAACAAGGCTCCCGATGTCTACCGTGTACACCACGGGAATGTATCCGCACTGCTGCGGGAAAATACGGAAAATGAGATGAAATCCGACGATGAAAAGATTGTTACCGGCGCTACGGTCACGCTGGAGCTGGGAATTGATATCGGTTCCCTGGATCAGGCAGTACAGATCGGCGCACCCACCTCCGTTTCCAGCTTTGCCCAGCGTCTGGGACGCTGCGGACGCCGGGGCCAGGTACCCCAGCTGCTGTTTACCTTTGTGGAGAGCCTGAAGATCAATACCGATGACGCCCTGGGGCCAATCAACTGGGAATTCATCCGCATGATTGCCATTATTGAGCTATATCTGAAAGAACACTGGCTGGAACCTATCCCGCCCCAGAACCATGCCTATAATCTTCTGTACCACCAGACCATGAGCTGCTTAAAGAGCAACGGCGAAATGTCACCGGCAGGCCTGGCCCAGGCCGTCCTGACCCTGGGATGCTTCCGCCAGATCTCCCAGGAGGATTATGCCCGGCTGCTGCGGCACCTTATCGACATTGATCAGCTGCAGCGCACCGAGCATGGCGGACTGATCATCGGCCGGGAGGGGGAAAAGATCGTAAACAGCCATAAATTCCTGACTGTTTTTCTGTCCACGGATTATTTTCTCGTAAAGGATGAAAACCGCACCATCGGCACAGTGGACAAGGTCTACCCGGTGGGAGTTCGTTTTGCGCTGGCAGGAATGTCCTGGGAGACGGTGGATGTAAATGTCAAAGCCAAAGTGATTTTTGTCAAAAAAGTTCCGGGAATCTCCGTGGTGGATTGGGACGTGGATTTCACTTTCGAGCTCCATACCGTACTGGTACGGAAAATGCGGAGCATCCTGCAGACGGACAACTCCTATCCGTATTTAAGCGACCGCTGCCGGGAGCGCCTGACGGAAATACAGTACATTGCCAGGGGCAGCGGAATCCTGGAGCGACTTGTCACGCCCCTTTCGGATCGGAAATATGCTATCTTTCCCTGGATCGGCACCCGCCAGCTCATCACGCTCCACTATGCGCTGAAGCAGCGCAGGATCAGGAGCCGGATGCCCCTGGGCAGAGGTGTGTATCTAGAGATTGTGTTTGACGGCACAGTCCGGGAGCTGAACGAAATCATTGCCGATATTCTCCGCTCTCCCCTGGATCTGTACAGCCTGCCTCTGCCGGATAAGGTGCAGATTCCCGGAAAATACAACGAATTTGTCCCGTTGGAGCTTCTGCGCAAGCAGTTCATTGAGGATTATCTGGACTTTGAGGGGCTTAAGAGAGATATGCAGGAGGACTGAACCCATGTTCCGCAGAAAGTGTCAGAAAGAAAGCTATGATAAGGAAAACCTGAAACCTGTGATCCGTGCCAGCATCTGTAACGGAGAACAGGTCGCAGGTGTTAAGGATATCCATACCGGACGATTTACAGAGGTAATGCTGATCCGCAGCAGCAGGGATATGGATATCTTTCTGGAAAAATATGATATTTCTCCCGGGGATATTACAAAGGAATGGTAAATGCGCTGCACCGGAATACTTCTGCACAAATCCCACCAAGATTCCCTTTTCCCTGCAGTCCTTTATTGCCTGAATAACCGCATCATCACAGTTCCACTCTTTCTCCAGATAATCCTTGATCCTTTGGATCAGCCAGAAATATTCATACATGGGATTTTCTATTGTGGACTTATATCCAAAAAGCCTTCCATCCAGTCCACTTTTTAGCGAAAAAAGTGGACTGAATGGATTGATTTTTTTCTGCTGGCCCATAACTTCCAGGATTACCCTCTTTTCTGTTGTTTTCAGGAACCAAAAGTGGTCTACTTTCTGCAAAATACTTATATAAGTCCACTTTCCTGATACACCGCCAATTCGTCTATGCTCCCTGCACACTGTTATAATGCCGGATTCCTCTGGTCCACAACAGATATGTGAGCAGCGTGAACGCTCCCACCACGCCTATGCCCATGGCGGCCAGACTCGGGGTCATCTCTCCGATCAGGCTCTGCACCGGCAGCGTGGCCATGATCCCATAGGGCAGAATAAAGTAAAAGATCACCTTATATACCCCATAGAAAGCAATGCCCGGCAGCTTCATACACAGATCCAGCCCTGCCTCCTCCAGCTGGCTGATCCGGGCGGCGGATACCACATAAAAGGACACTGACCGGATGATCACTTCCATCTCATAGTACAGAATCTGCATTACTGTCACCCAGAACAGATAGGCCAGGACTCTTTTCAGCGTAAAGCTTCCCTCCGTTTTCCCGGCGCCATAGACGATGATCAGGATACTCATGATTACCAGCAGGCCGGAACCTGGATTGACTTTCTCAAAGGTCAGCCGGAACAGGGGGCTGATTGGTTTTGACAGATACAGATCCATCTCTCCGCTTCGGATCTTTTCCGGTATGGTCACGATGCCGAAAAAGCACACCAGCATACTGACCGCATTCAGCAGGGAAAAGGTTCCGATATACAGAATCATCTCCCCGCTTCCCCAGCCGCCTACGGTATCCACATTAGCGTATACGGCCTGAAATATCAGAAGCTGTACCAGAAACAGGCTTCCGTCTATGAAAAAGGGCGCCAGAAAATCCATGCGGAACACCATCAGGTTGTGGAACCGGAGCGCAATTAATACCTTTAAAACACCCAGATATTTTTTTATTTTCTTCATTCTCTGCATTTCATCCTTTCTATTTCCTGTAAAGCATACCGCAAGCCTCGCCTGCGATACTGACAGGTAGAATATTTCTTCTTTTACTTATATGCCTGCCCCGTCAAATTTCCTGCTGTATTTCCTCCAGGTGACATGGATCAGCAGCTGGATCACGCCGCACCACAATGCCAGAAGAAGCAGTCCCTTACCAGCCTCCTCCACACAGCGTCCGGTAAACAGCATGGCAGGCAGATATGTCACATAGTAAAAAGGCAGCAATTTCAGGCACTGAAGCACCGGCTCCGGAAACAGAATCAGCGGCACCATACTTCCTGATACTAAGGTAATCAGATTGTTTTGATCATCAGCAGCGTACCGATCCCCTCATATTTCAGCGTTAGAATACCCAAATAATAGTTCAGCTGCACCATAAACAGCAGTCCCAATATTGCCATAAGGGCTCCGCAGGCCAGAATCCTCACATCCGATACCCATACAAACTCAATTCGGAAGACCCACACCCAGACAAAGGCCGCCAGAAAATCGAAAGCAAGATAAAAGAGTACAATCCCTGCCTCCATAGCCATGAAATATCCCTGAATATTTACCGGAATCACCATGTATTTGGAAAAAGTGCCGTTCCGGATCCGCTGAAAAATCTCCGAACTGATTCTCTCCGACATTTCCAGCTGTGACAGGAAGGAACTGACGATGTAATAGGACAGCATACCGTGAAAGGTAAATCCCGACACCGTATCTTTTCCTGTAAAAATCACTCCCCACAGCAGATAGGCAAACAGGATCCTTGTGACGGTAAACAGCATATTGAAAAATACATCCGCCCTCCATGCCAGCTGTGTTTTCAGATACGCTCTTGCGATTTCTGCGTATTTCTGCATATGTCTTCACTCCCCTCCTGATAGACCCGCTCCACAACAGCGCCGATCTCCTCCTCTTCAATGATAATGTCACTGGGTTCCAGCTGCATAAAGGCTGTCAGCGCTTTGCCGATCTCCTCCCTGGGCAGAAGCAGCACTTTCTTAAACGGGCTTTCTTCCAGCAATACGCCCTGTCCACCGGGCCACCCCGGCGCTACAGGATGCGTGAAAGTAACCGTGAGTTTTTTGCTCTTTTGGTAGCAGTCAAACAGTTCCGCCGTATCTCCGTCATACAGTTTGCTTCCGTGGTTTACCACCACACAGCGGCTGCACAGGGTTTTGATATCCTCCATATAGTGAGAAGTCAGGAGGATTGTGGTTCCCCGGTCTGTATTCACTTCCTTCAGGAACCTCCTGATCTGTCTGGAGGCAATGGCATCCAGGCCGATGGTCGGCTCATCCAGGAAGAGTATTCTGGGATTATGCAGCAGCGCCACCATCAGCTCCAGCTTCATCCGCTCCCCCAGGGACAGGGTGCGCACCTGTACATCCATCAGTTCCTTTACCCCAAACAGCTCTGTAAAATACGCTTTATTTTCCTGATATTCCTTCTCCGGAATATCGTATATCTTCTGAAACAGACGCAGGGTATCGTTTGCCGTCAGTTCAAAGAACAGCTGGCTCTTCTGTCCCATTACCACAGCGTATTGCTGTTTAAATGCATTTTTCAGATCATTGGGGTAATAGCCCATTACCTCCAATCTCCCCGATGTGGGGGCAATGATGCCTGTCAGCATTTTGATCAGCGTTGTTTTGCCCGCCCCATTCGGGCCGATCAGCCCCAGGAACTCCCCCTCTGAAACCTCCAGATTCATATTCCGCACCGCTGCTTTCTCTTCGTATTCTCTTTTCACCAGCCCGGCAATACTGCCCCGTATCCCCTCCTTTTTCTTATAGCGCCTGTAAATCTTCGATACATTTTCAACCTCAATTATTTTCATATTTTCCTCTTTTCTGCTTACGCTTCCGCAAGCTGTACTTGCGATACTGCACTCCTCCTTACTCTGCGCACAAAAAAACCACAAGCTATCCCCCAAAGGGCATGGCTCATGGTTCTTCTGCGAGAAGCCGGTCCATGATGCAAAAAAACATGACCGTACAGTCATGCTTTTTCTCATAATCCGTGTATATACAGGCAGGCTATGGTTTGCGCATTGTAAGGGTAACTGATCTACGGGCAGACTTATACAGGGAAAATGCACAAGTCAGCCTATGCAATATTTATTTTGCATCTATTACCTCTACCGCTACAGTTGACAAACACCCGCCTCCTTTATCTTTTTTCTCAGTGTATCCGATTCTCTCAGCGCTGTCAAGCAAAATTTTGTCTTGGACTGTCCCTGCGATCCGTCACTGACTATACAGGGTACTCAGCATATTCCTGACCTTGATAAACGCAGGCTTGGGCTGGTAAACCGAATCAAACAGCCGGGAGTTGGTGGTATCCCCCTGGCGGTAATGATCGATCAGCCCGAAAAAGGTCACATTGGTGATGTTGACGGTGCCGCCGCCCTCCGTATCCAGATTCTTCAGGGCCATAAAAATCGAACTGTACCGTTTGCCCTGCTCCTCAAAACTCTCCTCGTTTTCCTCATCCACTCCTATGGACAGCTCCGTGATGTGGATCTCCAGCTCCAATTCCCCGAACTTGCGGAGAGTAGCCTCCAGGGTGCCGATGGAGGGGGTTGAAATGCCCCAGTAGCCCTGCATGCCGATACCGTCTATCAGTCCCTTTTCTTTCAGAGATGCACAGAGGGTATAGATGGCGTCTCTTTTCTCCGCCTGATAGGTATTGAAATCATTATAAAAAAGCTTTACGCCCTCCGCCGCATATTTCCGGGCATAGGTAAAGGCCATCTCCACATACTCCTCCCCAATGGTGGCATACCAGGGATTCACCGCACCATCATTTTCCGTTCGGCAAAAGAATGCGCTGTCCCTGTCCCCTTTGTCCGGATCCACGGCCTCATTCACCACATCCCAGCAGTAGACCACACCGGGATAATTGTCCTGGACATGGGTCATCAGCTGGGCAATATAGCTCTCCATGCGGAAAAGCATCGTTTCCTTATCCACATAGGCCCCGTTATCCCGATAGCCCTCCCGGAAAAACCATTCCGGCGCCTGGGCATGCCAGACCAGGGTATGCCCCCTCATCTGCACCCCATTCTCCTGACACCATTGCAGTGTGGGATCAATGGTCTCAAAGTTGAGTACCGGGCTGCCGTCGGCACTTTTCTGGGAACCGCTCTGATCCAGAATGTATCCGGATTTCATCAGATTGGTCATGGTACAGCTGTTAAAGTGCTTTTTCACCACGATCATATACTCCGGGCTGTTCAGCGTCTGGTTCTCCAGGGTGCTGCCGTTAATACCCACTCCCAGGGTAAAATAGTCGCTGCAAAGATCTTTCAGGGCAGGCCCGGTCAGGGCGGCGGTCAGATCATAGCGGCTATTTCCAAATTCTCCCAACATCTCCTGCCAGTAAAGGTCTTCCTCTGACAGAGACTCCTCTGATTCCCCGAGCTGTTCCTCATCGGCTTCCGACAGGCTTTCCCCGTCCGCCCCGGCGGATGCAGTACTCTGCTCCACCTGTGACATAGCACTCTGTTCCTCTGCAGCAGAGGATACTTCTCCCGCTTCCCCCGTTTCCTCAATGTTCCCGCTGCTCCGGCCTGTTCCACAGCCGGTCGCCAGCATGGCCAGACAGACGCCTGCGCATAACAGCCTTTTTTTCGTCTTGATGCCCATATTCCTGCCCCCGTATCTTTTTCTCTTTTCCAACAATATAATATATGCTATTATATCACCTGGCCATTGGCCCTGTCACCCTATTTTTATACCGGTGCAGCAGCTATACGGCAGTTTATACATCCTCTTTCTGCAGCAGCCTTTTATAGCTGAAATCCATACCCAGCGCACCGATGGGGGCAGTAATCAGGATTGCCAGGACCGCCACGGAAAGCACGATCTGACCGCAGGACAGTCCCATGGCCAGCGGCACGGAACCGATGGCCGCCTGGACTGTTGCTTTGGGCAGATAGGCAATCATACAGAAGATACGCTCTTTCCGATTCAGCGGCGTTCCCAGCAGACAGAGAGTCACACCCAGGGATCGAAAGACCAGGGCAATTCCGATCATCAGTACTGCAGCTGCACCGGCCTGGAACGTGTAGCGGATATCCACCGCCGCTCCCACCAGTACAAACAGGATCACTTCCGCTGCAAGCCAAAGCTTGCCAAACTTTTCCGAAAGACGCTTTGCCACGGAACTGACCGTCCTGATTTTGATCACACAGGCCATACTGACCACCGCCAACAGGCCGGATATGGGCACCATGCCTTTCAGCCAGGTTTCCACCGCCATCAGCAGAAAAGCTACTCCCAGGACAATGATCACTTTCATACTGTTTCTGACACAGTGCTCATGTGCATAGGCCGTTTCAAAAAACAGACTCAGAATATACCCGGTAACCGCTCCCAATACAATACCCAGCAGAATGGAAACTGGAATATTGACAAAGTCCAGGAGATGCGCACTGCCGCCCTGAGCCATACTGACAAAGGTGGAAAACAGCACAATGACAAAAATGTCATCACAGGATGCGCCTGCCATGATCAGCTGCGGAACGCTTTTCTCCGTTCCGTATTTCGTTTCCATAAGCTGTACCATTCTCGGCACAACCACCGCCGGGGAAACAGCGGCCAGGACAGCGCCCATAACCGCCGCTTCCATTCTCGTCACCCCGAGAATATGGGGTGCAAACAGGAAAAAAGCCAGAATCTCACAGCTTGCAGGCACACAGGACATCATGACCGCAGGCCGCCCGACCTTTTTCAGATCCGCCAGGTTGAGGGACAGTCCCGCTTTCAGCAAAATAATAATCAGCGCCATCTGCCGCAGTTCGGCGGAGATCGACAGAATGGACGGATCCAGCAGATCCAGGATATAGGGGCCCAGTACAATGCCTGTAATCAGCATCCCGATAATGCGGGGCAGCTTGAGCCTCTGGCAGATGGCCGCCATGGCCAGACCCACCAGAAAAATGAGTGCAAGTGATGTCAGCATAGATTTTTCCTCCCTTTTATATGCCAAAAACTGATGCTTTCTGCGCAGATATAATCGCAGAAGTCATCAGCTTAATCAGCGGTTTAGACTTCAGCTCCCAGCTCAGGGAAGGGTACAAAAGTCGCCGGATCGGAATCATGCGGCCTGATCATTTTTTCCATACAGACAAGATGATACCAGCGCCCGAATTTGTATCCGCAATTATGAAATTCCCCGACTTTGCTGTACCCCATATGGGTATGGAATTGTACGCTGTTTTTCGTCAGGTATTCATCCTCAATCTCCGGATAGCCGATACGGACATTCAGGTTTGTGATATTCTGCGCTTTACTGATTTCCTCTATTGCATGGTAAAGCGCTTTTCCCAGGCCCCTGTTCCGCATGTTCTCTTTCAGATAAATCGACACCTCCGCCGCCCAGGCAAAGGCGGCTCGTTCTGAAAATGGGCCCGTGTAGGCATACCCCAGAATCTCTCCGTCCGTTTCCGCCACAAGGTAGGGATATCTCTGCAGGGTCTTTTGAATCCTGCCCGTGAACTCTTCCAGATCCGGCACGTCATACTCAAAGGTAATTGCGGTTTTTCTCACATAGGGGGCGTAGATCTCCAGGATTTCCCCCGCATCCTCAACCCTGGCAGCCCGAATCTTCACATGATTTTCCATTCTCTTGCTCCTCCGATTCCAAAGCGGCAATAATTTTTATTGTCCCTTCATGACTTCCTGATAAATCATTTCCACCGCCGTGTCAAGACTCATATCCTTGGTTATAATCTTTTCCGGGATCTCTTGCAGAAAATCTTTCTCCAACCACCAGCGGCGCATATCGCTTTCGCCGAATTCATGCCGGTTCGGCTTCGTCTCATGTCTGCGCAGCGTTTCCGCAAACGGCAGATCATAATAATAGGCATAGATCTCTGACTTATATGCTTTTTTTGCATAGGCAAACAGCTCCCGATAATAGGTGGAATAGAGAATCCCTTCCAGGATCACAATATCACAGTTTTCCCGTCCGTACTGCAGCATGTGCAAAAGCAGTTGGCAGGCCGGTCCTCCGGGGGCATCCTTTACCTTCAAGATCTCTCTTCGTATCACATCCTGGGACAGAAGCATGGTGTTTACACCGAATTTGTTCTGTAATTCTCGGGCCACAGTGGTTTTTCCGCTCTCGGAATTTCCTCTGATCATAATTAATTTAGGCATTTTTATTCCTCTGCACTTCCTGACCGGGAATCCCCGGGGTTGCGTTGTATCTATAATACCACCTGAATCAAAAAATGTAAAACCTTATATGATCCATATGCCTGAATTGTGTTTTCAGGTTCATTGTATCCTTTTATTTTTCAAAAAGTTCCAAAACATGCTGAAAAATATATGAAATTCCGTTCTTGTATTACTGCACCTTACATGCTATACTATGGAGGAAGCATATTTTTCCAATACCTTTAATAACTTCTTGTTATTCTGTCAATCTGAAAATCTATGCTTTAAATCACATTATAATTTTTAAGCAGGAGATTTTCGGATACTCCTGCAAAGGAGGAAAAGTGAATAATAAAAGAAGCAAAAGCAGAAAGCATGCGACGGTGAACCGCAACTACAAGGACACGCTGTTTCGGATGATTTTCAAAGAGCCGGAGGAACTTCTGAAACTGTACAATGCGGTAAACGGCACGGACTATCAGGATCCCCGGGATCTGCAGATCGTTACGCTTGAAAATGCCATCTATATGAATATGAAGATCGATCTGGCATTTATCATCGACTGCCGGATGAACCTGTATGAGCAGCAGGCATCCGTCAATCCCAACATGCCGCTTCGGGATCTGATTTATGTAGCCAAAGAGTATCAGAGTATGATCAGCCGAAAGAGCCTGTATTCCGCACGGCTCATTAAGCTGCCCACACCGTATTTTGTGGTATTTTATAACGGAACCGCCAGACAGCCGGAG
>JAGANP010000031.1 GCA_017624175.1 Lachnospiraceae bacterium
GATAAAGGGCAGATCAAAATTGTTGCCGTTAAAATGTACCAGATACCGGTACTGAGCGGCAAACTCAAAAAAGGCAGTCAGGATCTGGGCCTCTTCCTGGTAGTTCTGGGCAAACCATTGCCTGGTATGCCAGCTCCCTTCACTGTAATAAGCACAGCCGATCAGATACAGATAGGAGGTACGGGCAGTGAATCCGGTGGTCTCAATGTCCAGAAACAGGAGCTGTTCCGGAGGAGCCAGCTTTTCCAGGGGATATCCGATTTCCAGGTCGTCTATTTTCACATCGTCTGTTTTCATATTTCCCTCCTGCTTAATAGATATTGTTTTTATTTTAACATAAATTTTGAAAATTCTGTAGTATTTTTGCAAAAAAAATAGTATATTAGAGTAAGAAATGCATTCGACAAATTTTATCAAATATCATCTGAAGGGTAGGAACGAGAGTATGCGAAATTTTACCTTTGTGGGGGGCGTACACCCCTATGACGGAAAGGAGCTGTCCAAGGACAAGCCCATTGTCACTGTGCTGCCAAAGGGTGAGCTGGTCTATCCGGTATCTCAGCATATCGGTGCTCCGGCCAGTCCCATTGTGAAAAAGGGGGACCGGGTGCTGGTGGGGCAGAAGATCGCAGAACAGACAGGCTTTGTATCCGCACCTGTCTATGCGTCCGTGTCCGGTACCGTCAAGGCCATAGAGCCCAGACGTGTGGTGACCGGCGACAGCGTGATGAGCATCATTGTGGAAAATGACGGGCAGTATGAAGAAGTACCGATGGAGCCTGCAGGTTCTCCGGAGTCCCTGAGCCGGGAACAGATTATTGACTGTATCAAGGAGGCAGGGATTGTGGGCATGGGTGGCGCCGGTTTTCCCACCTATGTGAAGCTTTCTCCCAAGGAGCCGGAGAAGATTGAATATTGCATTGTGAACTGTGCGGAGTGTGAACCCTATCTGACCAGCGATTACCGCCGCATGCTGGAGGAGCCGGAGAAGCTGATCGGCGGACTGAAGATCATGCTCCGGCTGTTTCCCCATGCCCGGGGAATTCTGGCGGTGGAGGACAATAAGCCGGACTGCATCAGGCTGTTAAAGGATCTGACCCGCAGCGAGGAGCATATCAGCGTCAAGGCCCTGCGGACCAAGTATCCCCAGGGAGCGGAACGTACCCTGATCTACGCCGTCACGGGACGGCAGATCAACTCCTCCATGCTGCCGGCGGATGTGGGCTGCGTTGTGAACAATGTGGACACGGTGGTGGCCATGTACCGGGCGGTGACGGAGGGACGTCCTCTGATGGAACGGATTGTCACGGTGACCGGCGATGCGATCCGGGAACCCCAGAATTTCCGGGTGCGGATCGGTACGAATTACCGGGAACTGATCGATGCGGCGGGCGGTTTCAAGAGCGAACCGGAAAAAATCGTCTGCGGCGGTCCCATGATGGGCTTTGCCATGTTTGATCTGGACGTACCCACCACCAAGACCTCCACGGCACTGCTGTGTCTGTCCCGGGATGAGGTATCTGCCATGGAACCGGGCCCCTGTATTAACTGCGGACGCTGCGTGGAGGTATGTCCCGGCAGAGTGGTGCCCAGCAGGCTGGCGGACGACGCAGAGCATTTCGACGAAGAGGCTTTCCTGAAGCATAACGGTATGGAATGCTGCGAATGCGGCTGCTGCAGCTTTATCTGTCCTGCCAAGAGACCGCTGACCCAGGAGATCAAGTCCATGCGGAAGATTCAGCTGGCGAAAAGAAAAAAGTAGGAGGTAAGGGACGTGGATAGAAAGTTAAAGGTATCATCCAATCCTCATATCCGGTCTAAGGTCACCACCAACGGTATCATGATGGCCGTGGTGCTGGCGCTGCTTCCGGCTGCCGGATTCGGTATTTACAATTTTGGAGTAAGAGCTTTGCTACATATCCTGATCACGGTGGCGTCCACTGTGCTGACGGAGTTTCTGTACGGATTGTATCGAAAGAAGATGACGATTACGGATCTGTCCGCAGTGGTCACCGGACTGCTGTTGGCGCTGAATCTGCCGGTGAGCGCTCCGCTGTGGATCGGGGCAGTGGGCGGCGTGTTTGCCATCCTGATCGTCAAGATGCTTTTCGGCGGGCTGGGGCAGAATTTCATGAATCCTGCCCTGGCGGCCAGATGTTTTCTGCTGATCTCCTTTCCGGCGCTGATGACGGACTTTGCCTGTGACGCCTACAGCGGGGCAACGCCGCTGGCGGCGCTGAAAGCGGGGGAGACGGTCAATGTGATGGATATGATTATCGGCCGGACCGCCGGAACCATCGGGGAGACTTCCATGATCGCCATTGTGATCGGCGCCTGTTTCCTGATCCTGCTGGGGGTAATTGATCTGCGGATTCCGGGCAGCTATATCGTGAGCTTTGCCCTGTTTGTGCTGATCTTCGGCGGCAAGGGGCTGGATTTTCAGTATTTGTCCGCACAGCTGGCCGGCGGCGGTCTGATGCTGGGAGCATTTTTTATGGCTACGGACTATGTGACCCGGCCCATTACGGTGAGGGGACAGTATCTGTATGGGATTTTCCTGGGGATTATGACCGGAATCTTTCGTATTTTCGGCCCCGGAGCAGAGGGCGTATCCTATGCGATCATCCTGGGGAATCTGCTGGTGCCCCTGATAGAAAAGATCACCATGCCCAGGGCATTTGGTAAAGGAGGTGCGGGTCATGGCAGAAAATAAAGCGGGTAGTGATAAGAAAAATATGATTCATGACGCCCTGATCCTGTTTGCCATCACACTGGTATCCGGCCTGCTGCTGGGGCTGGTGTATCAGGTGACGGCGGAGCCCAGAGCGCTGCAGCAGGAAAAGAAGATCCAGGAAGCCTGCCAGGCGGTTTTTGCCCAGGCGCAGCGTTTTGAAGAACTGGCGTATACCCCGGGGGAGGAACTGACCCTGCAGCTGGCAGAGAACGGCGTGAAGATCGGGACGGTGTATCAGGCCCTGGATGAAGCGGGCGGTTTGCTGGGATATGTGCTGGAAACCACTTCCGGCGAGGGATATGGCGGCAATATTACGCTGTATGTGGGCATCACCCAGGAGGGAACCATAAACGGCATTTCCATCCTGTCCATCTCCGAGACTCCGGGGCTGGGCATGCGGGCGGAGGAGGTGCTGGTGCCACAGTTTGCGGAGAAACCGGCGGCGGAGTTTACTTATACGAAGACCGGCAGCAGCGCAGACAGTGAGATCGACGCCATCAGCGGCGCCACCATTACCACCAAAGCAGTGACGAATGCAGTCAACGGCGCAGTCAGCGCCTTTACCCAGGAATTACAGAAAGGAGGGGAGTAGGATGAAAAAGACTTCCGGTGCCGGAGAACGGCTGATAAACGGCATTGTAAAAGAAAACCCTACCTTTGTTCTGATGCTGGGCATGTGCCCCACCCTGGCAGTGACCACCTCTGCCATGAACGGCTTTGGTATGGGGGCCACCACCCTGGTGGTGCTGGCCTTAAGCAACCTGATTATCTCTTTGATGCGGAATATCATTCCCAACAAGGTGCGGATTCCGGCTTTTATCGTGATTATTGCCTCCTTTGTGACCATCGTGCAGCTGCTGCTGGAGGCCTATCTGCCCTCCTTGAACGATGCGCTGGGGGTGTATATCCCGCTGATCGTGGTAAACTGCATCATTTTAGGGCGTGCGGAGAGCTATGCCTACTCCAATCCGGCGATCCCGTCCCTGTTTGACGGAATCGGCATGGGGCTGGGCTTTACCATCGCACTGACCTGTATCGGCGCAGTGAGGGAGCTGCTGGGAACCGGGGAGATATTCGGCGCCCGGATCATGCCCCAGGCTTATACCCCCATCGGCATCTTTGTGCTGGCGCCGGGAGCCTTTTTCGTGCTGGCCATGCTCTGTGCCCTGCAGAATTTTGTGAAGCTCCGGGGAGCGAAAGCCGGAAAGGACACCAGCAGGATCGGTTCCGGCTGCAGCGAGGATTGTATGAACTGCGGGGAAAAGGGCTGCGGCAGAAGAAAGTTCTATGATGACAGTGATGATCTGATAGTGGAAGACCTGTCGGCAAAGGAGGGGAAATAGATGGAGAGCGTAAAAGAATTGCTGGTGATACTGATCGGCTCCTCACTGGTGAGCAATGTGGTGCTGAGCCAGTTCCTGGGCCTTTGCCCCTTTCTGGGAGTATCCAAGAAGACCAATACGGCGGCGGGCATGGGCTGTGCCGTGATCTTTGTCATCACGCTGGCCAGCGCCGTAGCCGGTCTGATGTACCGTTTTATTCTGCAGCCTCTGCATATTGAATATCTGCAGACCATCTGCTTTATTCTGGTCATTGCGGCTCTGGTGCAGTTTGTGGAGATGTTCCTGCGCAAGGCCATGCCGGCGCTGTACGAGGCGCTGGGCGTGTATCTGCCCCTGATCACCACCAACTGTGCGGTGCTGGGTGTGGCCCTGACCAATGTGCAGAAAGAGTACGGCATCCTGGCGGGGATCGTCAACGGCTTTGCCACGGCGGTGGGCTTTACGATCGCCATTGTGATCCTGGCCGGGCTTCGGGAAAAGATGGAGCACAATGATATTCCGGAATCCTTTAGGGGTATGCCTGCCGTGCTGCTTACCGCAGGACTGATGGCCATTGCTTTCTGCGGATTTTCGGGATTGCTGTAAAAAACGGAGTAAATAAGCGGAACTTAAAAGCAGCAGATTTCCGGACGGCGCACTGATCCATGTACGGACGCAGAGCGGCCGGATATGGATCACGGGGAATGTGTGCCGGGAGGAAAGCTGCGGAACTCAAAATAGAGAGGTGTGTTATGATAGCGGGAATCCTTATTGCGGCCGGTATCGTGGGGGCAATCGGTATCTTTATCGGGTTGTTTCTGGGAGTGGCCGGTATCAAATTCAAGGTGGAAGTGGATCCGAAAGAGGAGGCAGTGCTGGGGGTGCTGCCGGGTAATAACTGCGGCGGCTGCGGCTATGCCGGGTGCTCCGGGCTGGCGGCGGCCATCGCTAAGGGTGAGGCGCCGGTGAATGCCTGCCCCGTGGGCGGGGATAAGGTAGGAAAACAGGTTGCGCAGATCATGGGGGTGGAAGCGGAGAGCAGCGAGCCCATGGTGGCTTTTGTACACTGCCAGGGGGACTGTGAGAAGACCCATGAGGATTATGCGTACAGCGGCGTGACGGACTGCCGGATGCTGCCCTTTGTGCCGAACGGCGGCCCCAAGTCCTGCAACAGCGGCTGTCTGGGATACGGCACCTGTGTGGCGGCCTGCCCTTTTGACGCCATTCATATTGTCAACGGGGTGGCCAGGGTGGATAAGCAGAAATGTAAGGCCTGCGGCAAATGTATTGCTGTGTGTCCCAAGCATCTGATCTCCCTGATCCCGGCGGGAGCCAGAGAGGTGGTGGCCTGCAGCTCCGTGGATAAGGGGCCGGTGACGATGAAAGCCTGTACGGCCGGCTGTATCGGCTGCGGAATCTGCGTAAAGGCCTGCCCTGCCCAGGCGGTAAAGGTGGAGAACTTTCATGCGGTTATTGACCATGAAAAGTGTGTGGCCTGCGGCGCCTGCATGGAGAAATGTCCCAAGAAAGCCATTATCATGAATGAGTAGCGCAATAACTGTGCAATCACGGTACAAACATATAGAAAGGGAAAGAAGAGATCATGAAGCTGCCTGACGATTCCAATGACAGATCGGAGATGACGCCCACCATTGTTTCGACGATCGTGGCGGTCAGCCTGTTTGTGCTGATTATCCTGCTGCTGATGATTATTATTAACCACAAAAAATTGATGCCTAGGCAGACGCAGACCGCTCAGACGCCATCCACCGTCAGTTCGGCGGCGGATGACGGCTATCCGGATACAAAGGATCTGATCGGGGACAGCAGTCTGACCCCGGATGACTTTGACTTCTGGGACATGTATCCCGAGGCAACGTCAGAACCGGAGAAAGAGCCGGAGGCCACAGCGACGCCGGAGGTAAATGATCCGTCCGCCGACGGCAAGCATACGCTGGTGGTGAATAGGGACGGAAAAGAGGAATGGGTGCTGATCAGCCCCTATCTGCCCAAGCACACCTACGATTTCACCAAGCTGGTGTGCCAGTCCAATCTGATGAAGTATTACGAGGATGGCAGGCAGGTGTCCTTTGTGGGGGCAGATATCTCCAAAGCCGAGGGCTATGTGGATTTTAATAAACTGAAGAAGGCTGGAATTGATTTTGTCATGCTGCGGGTGGGTGCCCGGGGCTACAGCAGCGGCCAGCTGGTGCTGGACGATTATTTCCTGGAAAATATCAAGCGGGCTACCGATGCGGAGCTGGAGATCGGCGTATATTTCTTTTCCCAGGCCGTAACGGAGGCGGAGGCCATCGAGGAAGCCAACATGGTGCTGGAGCAGATCAAGGATTATACGGTCCGGTATCCCATTGCCTATGACATGGAATATGTGGACAATGATACCTCCAGAGTGGAGGGCGTCAGCCGGGCCGACAAGACCACCATCGCCAAGGCGTTTCTGGACACGGTGCAGGCGGCGGGCTATGAACCCATGCTCTACGGGGATAAAGAGTGGCTGATCAGGCAGATCGACCTGTCCAAGCTGACGGGCTATGATGTATGGCTGTCCCAGCAGGAGGACATACCGGACTATCCCTATCAATTCAGCATGTGGCAGTATGACCGGCAGGCGACCATAGACGGGATCTCCGGCTATGCCAACCTGAATATCAGTTTTATTGATTATTCGGAAAAATAATTGAGGATCTTAGGAGAAACGGACAAAGCAGAATAGATCTCCGCATAGGTGCTGGGAGAGATTCCCTCCATTTAGTTCTGGAGAAAATTCTTGCGGAGTCCGTTTTTTTTCAGGATATCGGCGGCCTTGTTGTAGGCAATGGCGGCTTCTACAGCCGTGTCATAGACGCCTACTTTATAATAGCCGTTGACATGGATGCGCACACTGTAGCGGTATTTTCCCTGCTCCATGACGGTGCGGACCCCATGATAGGTGTTGCGGATGCACAGATTTTCCCGGCGAAAATCCGTGGGGTCTCCGTTCAGAAAGTCGTAGTCCACTCCGGGGACGGCGTAACTTTTGATCCCGTAACGGGAGGCAATATTGACCTTCATTCCGTAGTCTGCCACGAAATAATGGCTGCCCCGGCACATGATTTTATGGGAGGAGTAGTAAAACAGATCGTCCGTATCAAATTTCAGCACATGGCTGGGGGACAGATAATAATAAAAAAAGCGGGGGCGAATGTAGATCGGGGTGCCCAGATAGATGCCGTTATCCCGGAAATTCAGCAGGATTACCCATTTTTCAAAGCCAAGTACGGAGGTGGAGCGATAGTCCTCCAGGGTCAGAGAGGAGTCCTCTGCGATCAGACGGGAGGCGCTGCGGTAGGCCAGATGGGCCAGCAGGGCATCGTGATAGCTGCCCAGACTGATATGTCTGCGCCGGTAGGTAATGGAGGAACGATAATAGGTTTCTCCGTTTTTTTTCGTGGCCTGATAAACCCCCTCCATATGTTCTGCGTCCGCCATGCTCCTCCGCCCTTCCCATAATGTCTTTTCTAAGGGATAACGTATACAGTATAACATACTTTCTCAGATTTAGAAATATTTTTAGGACTTGCCGTATAAACTTATAATAGCAGTTTTGTAAAAGGCGTGGTGTAAGCTGCTGCAGTAACTTTTGGGAAAGGAGAAGTCCTATGTATAAGAAAGCATTGGGGGTGATTGTCCTGCTGCATATGCTGTTTTTGTCCGGGTATGTCTGCGTGGCGGCCATCGGTGATAATATGCAGCTGGAGAAGCCGGTGACAGAGGCAGTGCTGGATCAGGAGCTGGTGGCGGATGAACAGAGCAGCGCCCTGGGGGTGGCGGATATGGCTGCTTCCGGCCAGCGGGTGGTGGACTACGGCACGCTGGAAAAGCCCATGGCTTATGAACTCTGTGAGGAAGATTATGATATCCTGCTGCGGATCGTGGAGGCGGAGGCCGGCGGGGAGGATGAGGAGGGTAAGCTTCTGGTGGCCAATGTGGTGCTGAACCGGATGAACAGTGAAGCGTTTCCCGATACTGTGAAAGAGGTGGTGCTGCAGCGCAGCGGAGGCGTTTCCCAGTTTTCCCCGGTGGCTTCGGGGCGGATCTGGAGAGTGACGGTCAGCGAGGAGACCGTCGCTGCGGTGCAGCGGGCGCTGGAGGGAGAAGATCTGTCCCGGGGGGCTTTGTATTTTGCGGCCAGAAAACGGGCCGACAGCAGCAGTATGCGGTGGTTCGATGAGCATCTGACATTCCTGTTCCGGCATGGGGGACATGAGTTCTTCTTTTAGCCGTTGCATGAAAGAAAATTTTATGTTACAATGTCTTTGCGTATCGGGTATGGTCACTGCAAAAAAGCAGTATCACAAGTGATAAATTTGTGCCTGCAGGCATAAGGGTGCGGGCGCCGGAAAGGTATGGGTAAAAAAATGGAAGTTTTATATAACAGTACGAGAAGCAGTCAGGAGCCGGTGAGTGCCTCCGTAGCAATTCTGAAAGGTCTGACGGACGACGGAGGGCTGTTTGTGCCGGATCATATTCCTGCTCTGGATAAGAGCCTGAAAGAGCTGGCTGCCATGAGCTATCAGCAGATCGCCTATGAGGTGATGAAGCTGTATCTGACGGATTTTACAGAGGCGGAGCTGAAAAGCTGTATTGAACGGGCCTATGACAGGAAGTTTGACACGGAGGTGATCGCTCCTCTGACGGAGGCGGACGGCGCATATTTTCTGGAGCTGTTCCATGGCTCAACCATTGCGTTCAAGGATATGGCTCTGTCCATCCTGCCCCATCTGCTGACCACCTCGGCGAGAAAGAATCACATAGAGAATGAGATTGTCATCCTGACAGCTACCTCCGGGGATACCGGCAAGGCGGCGCTGGCAGGCTTTGCGGACGTGGAGGGCACCCGCATTGTGGTATTTTATCCGAAGAACGGCGTCAGCCCCATCCAGGAAAAGCAGATGGTAACCCAGAAAGGGAAAAACACCTTTGTGGTGGGCATCCATGGAAATTTTGATGATGCCCAGACTGGTGTAAAGAAGATTTTTTCCGATAAGCAGATGGCTGCAGAGATGGCAGAGCATGGATTTCAATTCTCCTCCGCCAACTCCATCAATATCGGCCGTCTGGTTCCGCAGATCGTCTATTATGTGTACGCTTATGCCAAGCTGCTCTCCGAGGGCAGGATCGAGGAGGGGCAGCAGATCAATGTGGTGGTGCCCACCGGTAATTTCGGCAATATTCTGGCGGCATTTTATGCGAAGAATATGGGACTGCCCATCGGTAAGCTGATCTGTGCCTCCAATGACAACAAGGTGCTGTACGATTTCTTCCGCACCGGTACCTATGACCGCAACAGGGAGTTTGTGCTGACCAGCTCTCCGTCCATGGATATTCTGATTTCCAGCAACTTAGAGCGGCTGATCTATCGGATTGCCGGCAACGATCCTGAGAAAAATGCTCAGCTGATGGCAGCGTTAAGCGGTCAGGGAAAATATGAGATTACCGAGGAGATGAAAGCGGGTCTGCAGGACTTTTACGGCAATTATGCCTCTGAGGAGGAGACGGCGGCTGCCATTCGCCGGATCTATGAGGACTGCGGCTATGTGATCGATACCCATACGGCGGTGGCTGCAGCGGTATTTGGCAAGTATACCCAGGAGACTGGTGACCGGACTCCCACAGTGATCGCTTCTACGGCCAGTCCGTTTAAATTCACCAGAAGCGTTATGAATGCCATTGATCAGAAATATGACAGCATGACGGATTTTGAACTGGTGGACGAGCTGTCCAGGATTGCCAATGTGCCGGTTCCCGGTGCCATTGAGGAGATCCGCAATGCGGCAGTGCTCCATGATCATATCTGCGAAGTGGATGAGATGCCGGAGATGGTAAAGCGATTCTTACAGTTTTAGCAAATGACAGGATAAAAGGATGGCTGGGTTCCGCAGAGAGGAAGTCAGCCTTTTCCATTATGAACCAGGTTGCGGAGGTGGTGGCATGGCTGAAGAATATCAGGCCGGCAGAAATGCAGAGGGTTTCCTTTTCTTAAATGCAGAGGACGCAGGGCTGGCGGCCACGGAGAGGAAGCAGATTGCATATCTGGAGGCTCATCTGGACTACCAGAACCCGGAGCAGGTGCTGGCGTTCTATGACAAGGCTCTGCAGGAACGTATATTTAAAACGCCGGTGGGGATGATCTATTTAAAGCAGCTGCAGAGCTTTCTGCTGGAGCAGGCCGGGATGGATCCGACCAGGGTCGCCATGATCCCCGTATACCAGCCCTGCACCGGCGGCCCCGAAAAAAAGGAGAATCCCCGGATCCGTGCAAAACAGGTGCTGGAGGAGGAGAGCAGGTCGCTGCGGCTGCGGCTTTCCGTGATACTGAATGTACTGCTGGTCATTGCCGTGATTTCCATGTTCATCATGACGCTGCAAAGCGACCGGCCCAATATCCTGAATTACCGGACGGCAATCCTCAATGAATATGCCGCCTGGGAGCAGGAGCTTTCCGAGCGGGAGCAGGTGATCCGGGAGAAAGAGAGGGAGCTGAAGCTTTCCGGAGACTAGCTTTTGCAGAGCGCAGGCGTGGGTTTGGCGGTTTTCACAGAAAATACATAAATATGTTCTAGAATATTTCTGAAAGCGTTAGGAAAGAGGTAGATCATATGGATAAACTGAAGATTCTGGTAGTGGATGACGAGAGCAGGATGCGTAAGCTGGTGCGGGATTTTCTGGTGAAAAATAATTATGCGGTGCTGGAAGCGGAGGACGGCGAACAGGCAGTGGATCTGTTTTTCAAGGAGAAAGGCATTGCCCTGATTGTGCTGGATGTGATGATGCCCAAGATGGACGGATGGCAGGTATGCCGGGAGATCCGGGCCTACTCCAAGGTTCCCATTATCATGCTGACGGCAAGAGGGGATGAGCGGGACGAACTCCAGGGCTTTCAGCTGGGTGTGGATGAATATATTTCCAAGCCCTTCAGCCCTAAGATTCTGGTGGCCCGGATTGAGGCGATCCTGCGGCGCACCCAGTCCGCAGAGAGTGACGGCCAGCTGTCCTGCGGCGGTATTGTGATTAACAAGGTGGCCCATCAGGTAATGATCGACGGCCAGCCGGTGGAGCTCAGTTATAAGGAATTTGAACTGCTGACTTATTTTGTGGAAAATAAAGGGATTGCTCTGTCCCGGGAGAAAATCCTGAATAATGTGTGGAATTATGATTATTTCGGCGATGCCCGGACCATTGACACCCATGTGAAGAAGCTTCGCAGCAAGATGGGCGAAAAAGGGGATATGATCAAAACCATCTGGGGTATGGGCTATAAGCTGGAGGCGGAAGAGGGATGATGAAAAGATCCATACGCAGACAGCTGGCGGCAGTCAGCATAGGGCTTCTGGTGGGGACGATCCTGCTTTGCTGGTTTATCAACAGCACGTTTCTGGAAAGCTATTATGAGAAAGAGAAAGAGGATGTGGTACAGGAGGCCTATCTGCGGCTGAATACGGCAGCGGCGGCGGAAAATTTTTCCAATGAAGAATTTATGCAGGAAATGGGGCGGTATGCCTTTATTGCCAATATTAATATAGAAGTCATTGACGCCAATTCCATGATAGTCTATGCGGCGTCCTTTGACAATGGGGAGGAGCTTTCCAACAGGCTGCTGCGGTATATCATCGGCTATTCCCTCAACAACAGTTTCGGGGAAGAGACCACGGAGAGTGTGCCCATGCCCGGTCAGGTCTTCAAGTATGTGGACCGGCGCACCAAGACGGAATACCTGGAAATGTACGGACAGCTGGATAACGGCTACTGGTTTATCATCAATTCGGCCATGGAGAGCATTCAGGAGAGCGTGCGGATTGCCAACCGTTTTCTGGCCTATATCGGTATTGCCGCCGCTGTGCTGGGAGGAATCCTGGTGTGGTTTATGTCCAAACGGGTCACGGAGCCGGTGCTGGAGCTGGCGGCAATTTCCGAGCGCATGACCCATCTGGACTTTGAGGCAAAATATCTGGGTAAGGAAAAAAATGAGATCGGTTTGCTGGGCAATAATATCAATCGGCTTTCAGAGTCCCTGGAAAGCACGATCTCGGAGCTGAAGACAGCGAACAATGAACTGCAGAAGGACATTGAGAAAAAGGAACAGATTGATGAGATGCGCAAGGA
>JAGANP010000258.1 GCA_017624175.1 Lachnospiraceae bacterium
CGGAGGGCTTTTCCTACAGCTCCGGCAACAATACGGAGTGGCTGAGCGTGGAAGAGATCCGGGAGCTGCTGAAGACAGTGGAGCTGGAAAAATAGAAGAACAAAAAGGGAGCTGTTTCACGGTAGCTGGTGTGGCAGCTCTTTTTGCAATCAGTGCACCGGAAACGCACGGAATCAGGAACGGAATTTGGAAATTTGGAAAAGAAAAAACAACAATTTACAAAATACCTTTATATGCTTTACCCGCTGATCCTGCTGCTCTATCCCCTGCGGCATATCCGTGTGGGCGCAGAGTGGTGGGATACGGGCTATAATTACGCCAATTTTACCTATATGGACCGGGTGGATCCCATGTGGCTGTTCAGCACCTATCTGGGAAATGCGCTGGGACATCTGTTTACGCTGCTGCCCGGAGGGAGTACGATGCTGGGGCTGAACCTTTATACCGGGCTGACAGTAAGCCTGCTGGCGCTGGGAGGCTATTTTTTCTTTACCCGCAGGGTAGGGCTGCCTAGGACACTGACCTTCTGGGGGGAGATGCTGGCCATCAGCTTCTGCTGGTGCCCCACCGCCCTCTTGTATAATTATCTGACCTATGTGCTGCTGGGAGCAGGAACGGTGCTGCTGTATGAGGCCCTGTCCGGCAGGCATCAGAAAGCCTGTCGGTTCTTCGTCCTGGCCGGCGTGTGCCTGGGAATCAATGTCTATGTGCGGTTTTCCAACCTGGCACAGATGGCGCTGATCCTGGCGGTATGGGCCATGGCCCTGATCCGCCGGCAGAAGCTGGGACAGACCGTGAAGCAGACTCTGCAGTGCCTGGCCGGGTATCTGCTGGGGCTGGGAGCAGGCTTTGGCGTGATTGCCCTGCAGTACGGTCCCCAGGCCTATGTACAGGGCATTATGCGGCTGCTGTCCATGCCCTCCGAGGCTTCGGATTACACCATTTATTCCATGGTGGTACAGCAGCTGCGCAACTATCTCCAGAACGGCATCTGGCTGGGGTATCTGGCGCTTATCGTGGCGCTGGGGCTGCTGATTTATGCGCCGCTGCCCCGGGGAGGAGAATGGATCAAATATCTCGTGTATGCAGCATGCTTGCTCTGGGGATTGTTCGGTCTGCTGCCGGGCGGCACATTCACCTGGAAATCCGGCATCAAGCTGGCTGGCTTTTTCCTGGTGCTGGGACTTTCCGTATATGATTTCCGCCGATGGAAGTGGGTGAAAAACATTGGATATGTGGCCTGTATTTTCTGCGGCTTTTATTACCTGATGCTGCAGAATATGTTCAACCTGAAATACAGCACCAAGCTCAGCGCCTTTCAGTGGGGAGTATGCCTGCTGACGGCCACCCTGGCGGCAGGGCTGGTGACGATCTTCCGGAAAAAAAGCACGGAGCAGGAGAAGCTGCTGTGCGGTCTGGGGATATTGGTGATCCTGATCACGCCGCTGGGCAGCAATAATCACCTGTATGCTTCCATCAATAATCTGTTTCTGGTGGCGCCCTATACCCTGTGGCTGCTGGTGCGATTTCTGAAATGGCTGCCGGAGACCGTAAGCTGGGGCGGAAAGAAAGAGCTGGGGCTGAAACTGTGCCCGGTAAAGGCCATGCTGGCCTGCATTCTGCTGATGATCACGCTGCAGGGCGTTTTGTTTGGCTGGTTCTATGTATTTTCCGAGGGAGACGGTGGGGAGAATCTGCATACGGAGATAGCGGATAATACGGTACTGAAAGGCATACTGACCTCTCCTGAGCGGGCGCAGGCCATCAGCTCTGTTTCTGCCTATGTGGAGCAGGAGGGGCTGGCAGGTCAGGAGGTCATTCTGTACGGACAGATTCCGGCCATGTCCTACTATCTGCAGATGCCCTTTGCCATTACGGCCTGGCCGGATCTGCGCTCCTATCAATATGAGGTGATGGCGGCAGACCTGGAGGCACTGGCCGGGGAGATCGACCAAAACGGCCGGGCTAAGCCGGTGCTGCTGCTGGAAAAGCGTCAGGGCAGCTATCTTGTGGGCGGCAGTGAAGCGCTGGAGGCGTTGGGCGTGCCCCAGCAGAACATGCAGGAGATCGCCGCTGACCGGAAGCTGCAGCTGCTGGCGGACTGGGCGGATACTTACGAATATGAGCTGACTTTTGAGAATGAGAAGTTTCTGCTGTTTCGGGCACCATAAGACAGTTGAACCGTCATATACGGATAGCCTGTGACAGGCATGAGGATGATTATGAAGAGAGAGGCAGAGAAAAAGGAACGCAATAAGGAGATCGCAGCCTGGGGGCTGCTGGCAGCAGTCTTACTGATGCTGGTACTGCTGAACGTACTGTGGGGAGATCACTGGATCGATTCCGACATGGCAGCGGAGATGGTTTTTTCCCGTCTTCTGGCCCAGGAGGGAAAGTGGATTGCCACGGAGAACTGGTATTATTCCACGGAGTTTCGGGTACTGTATACCCAGCTGATCATGACCCCGCTGTTCCATGTGCTCAGTGACTGGCATGTGATCCGGGTGCTTACCAATGTCATTACCTATCTGCTGATGCTGGGGGCTTATTTTTACTTTATGAGACCTCTGAAGATCCGCCGAAGTGTGGTGGTATCCAGCGCCGTGATTCTGCTGCTGCCCTTTTCGGAGACCTTTGTGACCCATATGCAGATGGGCAATACCTATATGTGGCATGTAATTCTGATCCTGCTGGCCTTTGGTATGTTCCTGCGGCTGGCCGGGCGGGGCGCACAGAGAAAGTGGTATAGGATTCTTACCGGGATACTCTATGTGGGGCTCAGTATGGTCTGCGGTCTCTCCGGGGTACGGTATATGCTGGCCCTGCAGGTTCCCCTGTGCATCACGGCGGGAATCTATATCCTGAAAAGCCGGGAGTTTGCCCTGCTGCGGGAAGCTTTCTCTCCGGCACAGCCATGGCAGCAGCTTCGCAGGGTATTTTCCGGGGAGCGACTGGGCTACCTGGCGTACAGTCTGCTGGGGCTGCTGGCTGCCGGAATCGGCTATGTGGTAAATGTGGCGGTGCTGGGGAAGAAGTTTCAGTTTCAGATGTATGACGCCACTAATTTTATCAAGGTCTTTCAGGGGGTACTGCTGGAGCGGACCCAGGATACCATTGGGAATCTGCTGCAGCTGTTTGGCTATATTGAGGAAAAGGGCTTTTTATCCATCCGGGGGCTGATCTCCCTGCTGGCCTTTGGCTTTCTGGCGGGCATTGTGTTTCTGACCGTGCGCTGCAGCAGACTGCTGACAGCGGAATGGAAGAAAGGGGAAACAGGGGAAAGACAGACTGCCGGGGACGGTCAGCAGGAGAATATCCTGGCCCACAGCCGGTTTATTCTGTGGTTCTTTGTCACGGCCTTTGTCCTGAATACCTTTGTATTCCTCTTTACCACCAGCACCATCGTGGCCAGGTATTATATCACGGTATTTCTGTTTGTACTGCCCCTGCTGTGCATCTATTTTACCTATGAGAAGCTGCCTCTGGACAGGCTGCTTCTGACTGTTCTGCTGTGCGGGGCACTGGCCCTTACCACGGCGAAATGCGTGTATTCCTTTATTGACAAGGATAAAAATGCGGATAAAAGGCCTGTTGCCGCCTATCTGGAGGAGGAGGGCTATACCTTCGGCTACGCCACCTACTGGAACGGCAACATTATGACGGAGCTGACGAACGGGGCGGTGGAGATCGCCAATATTCATGAGGTGGACAGGATGGATCTGTTTACCTGGTCCAGTCCCATGAAATACTATCAGGAGGGATATCACAGCGGGAAGACCTTTATCCTGCTGACAGCCCAGGAAGCGGCGGAGTATGCCCAGGTGCCGGTGATTGCGGCCGGTGAAACCGTCTATGAGGGGCAGGGCTATGTGGTGCTGCACTATGATTCGGTGGAGGAACTGTGGAGTGAAGTGGAAGGAAAAACTTTGGCGGAATAAATGGCAGCTGCTGGTATTGCTGCTGGTACTGCTGGTGCAGTGCTTTTATATCTCCCAGAAGCAGGGCTATCATATGGACGAGCTGCTGACCTTTGAGCTGGGGAATGCGGAATATAATCCCTGGATCGTTCCCACCCAGCCGGTGGGGCGCCTGGCGAAATTCATGCAGGAGGAAATCTACGCAGACAGTCTGGGAGAGACGCTGAGCAATCTGACAGATACGGTAAAGGATGTGCTGCAGAACCGGGGAAGCAGCAAGCTGCTGAGCTATCAGGCGGATGTTTACGAGGAACCGGTGTGGATCACCCGGGAGCAGTTTCATGATTATATTACGGTGGGGGAAAGGGACGGCTTCAATTATCTGTCCGTATATTTCAATGTGAAGGATGACAACCATCCGCCTCTGTATTTCATGCTGGTACACACCCTGTCCTCTGTATTTCGGGATCGCATATCCCCCTGGATGGGATGTTTCTTTAATCTGGCGGCGGTTCTGGGCTGCTGTATCCTGCTGTTTGCCCTGGGACGTCTGCTGGCTGCCCATGATCTGGTTGAAAAAAGAACCGGGGAGCTGTGGGGACTCTGCAGCGGACTGCTGTACGGCTGTTCCTCCGGCGCTATCGCCGCCACGGTATTTATTCGGATGTATGAGGTGCTGACCTTTTTCTGCGTGCTGAGTCTGTATCTGCATCTGCGCAAATGGCTGGGCGGGAGAGCCTCGGCGGATGCTGCAGGGCAGACAGGAAAGCTTCCAAAGGAGCGGAACGGACGGGATTTTACCCGGCAGAATAAGGGGTTGATTCTGGTAACTATGCTGGGCTTCTGGACCCAGTATTTCTTCCTGTTTTACTGTCTGCTGCTGGCGCTGGTGACGGTGATTGTCCTGCTTCGGGAGGGCAGAAAAAAGGAATGCTTCTGTTATCTCCGCAGCATGGTGCTGGCCGGGATCATCGGCGTGGGGATTTATCCTTTTTCCGTGAAACATATCCTGACCAGCGGCCGGGGCGTGGAGGCCATCGGCAATCTGCTCAGCGGCCTGGCCGGATATGGGGAGCGGCTGACGGAATTCGGAAAGATTTTGCTGCTGCGCACCTTTGGACAGCAGGGCTGGGGACTTGCGGTGCTGGCAGTGCTGGTACTGGCGGCTGTGGGTATGGCAGTCCGGAGGAGGCACAGAGGCGATCGCACTGCTGCAGCGGATCCCCCAAGGGTACGGCGGGAGCTGGCGGCTCTGCTGATCCTGCCGCCCCTGGGCTATTTTCTGCTGGCGGCCAAGATGTCCCCCTATATGGTGGACCGCTATATTATGCCGGTATTTCCCTTTGCCGCCATGGGAGTGTCAGCACTTCTGGTCTATGTCCTTTCTCACAGGCGGATGGCTGCAGTCGTTCTGACAATGCTTCTGGCCGCAGTCAACATCAGAACCTATGACGGGGAATATCTTTATCAGGGATATTCGACCCAGCTGGCCATGGCAGAGGTCTATCGGGAGCTTCCCTGTATCTGCATCTATGAGGGCTACGGCTTCTATGATAATCTGCTGGAGTTTGCCACCTACGAGCGCACGCTGCTGCTGAAGCCGTCGGAGCTGGAGGACAGGCAGGCACAGGATCTGGAGACTCTGGAGGAGGCGGTGGTGCTGATCAAGCAGAGTGCGGATGCGGAGCAGGCCCTTGCACTTCTGGCGGATTATGGCCTGCAGCCGGAGCAGCTCCTGGTACGGGGCAGTGTCTATGGGGATCTGCTGGTATACTGCACACGGTAACGGTTCAGCGTTTCAGCGGTGCCGGATGCCAAGCAGCCGCCTATAGGAATGCAGGGGGGCTGAAGGGTACTGCGGGAGGCGGTTACGAAACGGAGCAGCTCAGAAAGGTTGACAGGCTCAGGCAAATAATAGTATCATAAAGACAATGCATTGAAAAGGACAGGTAGAGGGCTATGGATAAGATCGCTGTACTGATACCATGCTATAATGAGGAAAAGACCGTGGAAAAGGTGGTTGCGGATGTGCGCAGTGCCCTGCCGGAAGCCACCGTATATGTGTATGATAATAATTCCACCGACCGCACGGCCCAGCTGGCGCTGAAAGCGGGAGCTGTGGTGCGGCAGGAATTCGCCCAGGGCAAGGGGAATGTGATCCGCCGGATGTACCAGGAGATTGACGCCCAGTGTTATCTGATGATTGACGGGGATGACACCTATCCCCTGGACTGCGCCCGGGAAATGGTGAACCGGGTGCTGGAACGCCATGCTGACATGGTGGTGGGGGACCGCCTCTCTTCTACCTATTTTACCGAGAATAAGCGTCCTTTCCATAATTTCGGCAACAGCCTGATGCGCACCTGTATCAACCGGCTGTTCCGCACGGATATCAAGGATATTATGACGGGGTACCGGGCGTTTTCCTATGAGTTTGTCAAGACCTTTCCGGTATTCTCCACAGGCTTTGAGATCGAGACGGAGATGACGATCCATGCGGTGAACTACCATATGCAGGTGGAAAATGTGATCGTAGAGTACAGGGACAGGCCGGAGGGCAGTGTGTCCAAGCTGAATACCTACAGCGACGGCATGCGGGTGATCCGCAAGATGCTGCAGCTGTACAAAAACTATAAGCCGATGAAATGCTTTGGCCTGGCAGCGATGGTGCTGATCCTCGTTGCTGTGATCCTGTTTGTGCCGATATTGGGCGAATATGTTGCCACCGGGCTGGTGCCCAGGTTCCCTACACTGATCGTATGCGGCTTTCTGGTAATGGCGGCGATTCAGGCCATTTTTTCCGGCATGGTGCTGGATGTGCAGGTGGCTAAGGACCGCAGGGACTTTGAGTATCGGCTGAACCGGGTTTGTTCCGAAAAGCGGCTGAAAAGCGGCGAATATCTGGACAGTACCGCAGGCGAGGCTTGTGATATGCATGGGGAATAATATGAGAAAATGGCAGATAAGAGGAGCGGCGGTCATTCTTTTGCTGCTGCTTATGGCTGCGGCAGGAGGGGTGACGGCTCCGGTATACTATCTTAATGATGATGTGACCATGCGGAGTATCGTTTCAGGTGCCTATACCGGAACCCCGGACGGACATGCCGTATATATGAAATATCCGCTGACTTTCCTGCTGGCGGGACTGTATCGGCTTTCGGGGGGATTGGGGATCAGGGTTCCCTGGTTCGATCTGCTGCTGGCGGGCTGTATTCTGCTGGCCGGTGCGGGGATTTTGATCGGCTGTTGGGAAGCAATGGCGGAAAAGGGGCTTCGGCTGCAGCTCTTATGGGGACTTACGGGCGTCCTGGTATTTGCCGGGCTGCTGCTTCCCCAGTACCTGTATCTGCATTATACCATTGTGGCGGCTCTATTGGCGGGCAGCGCCCTGTTTTTATGGGGAAACGGATCGAAAAGAGGATTGTCCCTGGTTCTGCTGGGACTCTGTTATCTGGTAAGGAGCCAGGTCTTTTTCCTGAGTCTGCCGTTTCTGCTGGTGGCGGTGCTGGACGGACTGCTGCGGGCAGGGAAAGCCGGGCTGCGCCAGGAGGCCGGAAAGCAGGGAAGGGCTTTGCTGCTGCTGGCGGTTATGACGGTACTGTTCTGGGGAATCCACAGTATCGGATATGGAAGTGAAGCCTGGCAGAGTTATGAGAAATATAACGACAGCCGTACAGCGCTCTATGATTATACGGATTTCCTGTCCACGGATCGGTATCAGGAAAGCTATGAGGAACTGGGACTGACCTGGGAGCAATACCTGGTGCTGTCCTATTATGATACGATGCTGGATCCCACCATTGACGCCGGTGTGCTGGATCAGGCGGTGCAGCAGATCCGGGAGCAGAAAGAGGAAGTCCCGGCAGGGGGATATCTGAAACATTGCCTGCAGGCCTATTACCGGCATGCCCGCTATGACGGCAGGCCCTATAGCCTGGTATGGCTGGGCTGTTACGGGATATTGGTGCTTCTGCTGGTTTTTCATAAGAACTGGGTGCGCCTACTGCTGACCGGTGCGTTGGCGGCGGGACGCAGTCTGATCTGGATCTATCTGATTGCCCAGGGGCGGTTCCCGGAACGGATCTGGATATCCCTGTATCTGTTGGAGATTCTGCTGCTGATGGGGATGCTGCTTAGAGAAAGCCGGGAGAACGGAGGAAAGCCCATTGGCAGCAGGCAGCAGTGGCTGACCGGCGGCGTGGCGGTATTATGTCTGGCGCTCTTCGGCGCTGTGGCCCCGGGGCAGCTGCAGGAGGCTGACCGAAGGGCCCAGGAGCAGAGGCGTAAACAGACGGAGTGGGAGATCCTGACCGACAGCCTGGAGGAGCAGGGGGGAACCCTGTATCTGATGGATGTGTTTTCGGCAGTGGCCTATGCGGGGAAGCTGTATGAAGCGGACGACGGACAGGTGATGCTCCTGGGGGGCTGGCTGACCCGGAGCCCGCTGGCACAGCAGCGCCTGGCACAGTACGGCGCCGGGGATGCCGCTGAAGCTTTGCTGCGGCCCGGCGTCTATCTGGCGGCGGCAAAAGAGCGGGATATGACCTGGCTGCAAAGCTATCTGGAGAAGCGGCTGGGGGAGGTACGGCTGCAGGAAAGGGAATCCATCGCCTGCGGTGAGGACGCAGCCTTTGTGATCTATCAGCTGATACAGTAGATTGCGCCCGGTGCAGTATTCGGGCACCGGCTCTATGGAGGTAATAGTGTGAAAAAACTACCAGAAATCACAGAAATAATCTGCACAAAAGCAGTGCACAGCATCCTACTGGTGATGGGGCTGCTGCTGGGGTACTGGGCCTTTCGCTATACCCATGGGTATCCCATGGATCTGAGCGAGGGTCAGATTTTGATTGAACCGGATTCCATCGGAAAGAATCTGCTGGTTACGCTTGCTGTGCTGGCAGTGACCTGGCTGCTCCAGTGGGCAATCCTGCGGGGCGACCCGGAAAAGCAGAAAAGGAGAGTTCGCCGGATTGCCATAGGCGTGACGCTTCTGATGGGAATCCTGCTGGCCATATGGGTATCCGTCTGCCATATCATGCCGGTCTGGGACCAGATGCAGGTGTATCTGGACGCCATGGACTTCAAGGCCGGAAATTTCCAGGATATGACGGGGTATATTTATATGTGTCCCCACCAGTACGGACTGACTTTCCTGTATGAAATCTTTCTGGTATTCGGAGGCGGCTACCGGCTGCTGCAGTATCTCAATGTGCTGATGGTTATGTGCATTGTTTTCTGTGCTTATCTGATTGTGGAGGAGCTGTTTGGGGACGTGCAGGCTTCCCTGTATACGGTGCTGGGCAATCTGCTGTTTTTCCCCTTGTGGATCTATGTCAACTATGTGTACGGCGAACTGCTGTCCATGGGCTTCAGTATGCTGGGAATCTGGCTGCTGGTTCACTGGTGCCGCACCGGAAAGCACCGGTATGCGCTGCTTTCCCTGCTGGCGCTGAGCGTGGCTGTGCTGGCCAGAAGCAATGCGCTGGTGGTTCTGATTGCCGTATGCATCACCATGCTGATCCACAGCCTGCGGCAGCGCAGCTGGAAAGCGCTGCTGGTGGCGCTGTTGGTGCTGCTGGTACCCGTGGGTTCCATAGGGGCCATGCGTTTTAGCTATGAACTGCGCTCGGGCAACCGGATCGAGGGCGGCATTCCGGCAAGCATGTATATTGCTATGGGGATGCAGCGGTCTCCGGGAGGTGCAGGAGTCTATAATGGGTATAATAATTCCGTATTCCGGGGGGAGGCCGGCAGTGACGAAGAGAAAGCCAACGAGATCGCCGTGACCTATATCCGGGAGCGGATCGCAGAATTTCGGAATGATCCGGCCATGGCCAGGGAATTTTATAAAGAGAAGATTCAGGAACAGTGGAATGAACCCACTTTCTGCAGCCTGGTTATGACGGCCACCTTTGAACAGCCGCCTGCGGGGATTGTGGAAAAGCTGTACTACGGCGACTGGCAGCAGCGCTATCGGGACTATATGAACCGTTATGTAACTGTTATGTATCTGGGCGTAATCCTGTACAGCATAGCGGGTCTGCTGCGGAAAACGAATATTCTGCAGTGCCTGATGGCGATCGGGGTTATCGGCGGCTTCCTGTTCAGCATTCTGTGGGAGGCCAAGTCCAGGTATGTATTGCCTTATATCGTCCTGCTGATCCCCTATATGGCCCTGGGGATTTCGGCGCTGCAGGGCTGGGCTGGCGGTGCGGCGGCATTTGGCCGGAAGCGGGTAAATGAGAAAAAGAGAGGAAAGCAGTCATGAAAGAATACCGGGATGAGGAAAACATCATATATCTGCGGCCCATGACTTATGCGGATACGGAGCTGATCGTGGCCTGGAGAAATCAGGAGGCAGTGCGCCGGAATTTTATCTATCAGGAGCTTTTTACCCGGGAGAGTCATGAAAACTGGATCCATACCATGGTGGAGACCGGCCGGGTGGTGCAGATGATGATCTGCGAGACGGCGGGAGACCGTCCGGTGGGCTCCGTTTATCTGCGGGATATTGACAGGAAGCATCAGAAAGCGGAGTATGGGATTTTCATCGGCGGTGAGGGCGCCAGAGGAAAGGGCTACGGAACCAGAGCTGCCCGGCTGATGATCCGGTATGCCTTTGAGGAGCTGGGGCTGCATCGGCTGTTTCTGCGGGTGTTTGCAGAGAATACTCAGGCCATCCGCAGTTATGAGAAAGCCGGTTTTGAGAGAGAGGCCTATCTGCGGGAGGATGTGTGCATTGACGGGCGCTATCGGGATATTGTCCTGATGGGGATCCTGAATCCGGCACACGGGAAGTAGTAAAAATACAGAAGCCTTATCCGATAACGGGCGGCGCCGAAGCTTTGGCACGCCGGGTGGGAGGCTTCGGATGGGAAGGAATTATGGACAGTACAAAAAAACGAATCAGCTTTGTAATCCCCTGCTACCGGTCAGAGCATACGCTGGAACATGTGGTGGCGGAGATTCATGAGACCATGGCGGGAATGGAACAATATGAGCATGAAATCATTCTGGTCAACGACTGCTCCCCGGACGGAACCTGGGCGGTGATCCGCAGACTCTGTCAGGAGGATCTGCGGATCAGGGGGATCAGCTTTGCCCGTAATTTCGGTCAGCATGCGGCACTGATGGCGGGGCTGCGGCAATCGGAGGGAGAGTATGTGGTCTGCCTGGATGACGACGGACAGACTCCGGCCAACGAAGTGGGGAAGCTGCTGGAGAAGCTGGAGGAGGGCTATGATGCGGTCTATGCCAGCTACAGTCATAAGCAGCATTCAGCTTTTCGGAATCTGGGCAGCAAGGTCAATGAACTGATGACCCGCATCATGCTGGAAAAGCCCAAGGAGCTCTATATTTCCAGTTATTTTGCCGTGCGCCGGTTTGTGGTGGAGGATATGATCCGGTATGAGAATTCCTATCCCTATGTGATCGGGCTGGTGCTGCGGACCACCAAAAATATTGCCAATGTGGAGGTAGCGCACCGGGAGCGTGAGGAGGGCAAGATCGGAAGAGCACA
>JAGANP010000259.1 GCA_017624175.1 Lachnospiraceae bacterium
ACGGTGCCGGAGAAATCCTCCCACATGCCTTTGTATTTCCATACGCTTTCCTTACATTTATCAATAAAGGGTTCCAGACCATAGGCTTCGATCTGATCCTTGCCATCCAGACCCAGCAGCTTTTCCACCTCGATCTCCACCGGCAGACCATGAGTGTCCCAGCCCGCCTTACGGGGCACCATATAGCCTTTCATGGTGCGGTATCTGGGGATCATATCCTTGATGACACGGGTCTCCACATGACCGATATGGGGCTTGCCGTTGGCAGTGGGCGGCCCGTCATAAAAGGTATAGGTCTCTCCCTCCTTGTTTTTTCCAGACTCTTGCGGAAGATATCGTTATCTTTCCAAAACTTTTCCACCTGTTTCTCTCTGTCTACAAAATTCAGATCTGTAGAAACTTTCTGATACATTTCCCGTCCTCCTTCACTCACTAAATACAAAAAGGCTCCGTCCGTAAAAGGACGAAGCCACACTTCCCGCAGTACCACCTGTTACGCATACGCACCGCCTGCTCCTTAGCAGCGGATCAATATGTTCTCCTCTAACGCCGGAGGTACGGCCACGCTTACTGACTTTCAGCATGGCAGCTCGGAAGTGATTTTCTGCAACAATCTACTTGCGCCGGTCTCCCACCCTCACCGGCTCGCTGGGGCTTTGGTATTGTGCCTACTCTCTTCGTCATCGCATTTGCATTCATTTCTGTCTGTTTTCGATTATAAAACCTTGTTCCCTTGTCTGTCAAGGAAAAAAGTAAAGATATATTTGCTTTTTGTTCCAGAAATGCTTATAATAAAATTAGTACTTTATCACTATATTAAAAATACGGGAAACAAAGTCAGGAATAACTATGTCTGTTAAAAAACAAAACGAAAATGCCAAACGTGGAAAACTGTACTATTCTTTTCCGGCCATGAGTATGCTTCCGCTGCTGTTTTACAGTATTATCGTCATTATTTTCAGCAGCTTCACTTTCACCCGCAGCATGCAGGAGCAGGTTTCCACAGAGCTGGAAAATGTGGCGAATCTGGCCAGTACCCTGATTGACACCGCCTACCCCGGGGACTATACCCTGATCGGGGATACGGCATTGTCCCTGTATAAGGGGGACAGCAATATCACCAGTGATTACAGCCTGATCGACCGGATTAAGGAACGCACCGGGGTGGATGTGACTCTGTTCTATCAGGATACCCGAGTCCTGACCACCATCACGAATTGGGACGGCCAGCGGATCGTGGGCACCCGGGCGCCGGGCGTGGTGCTGGAGGAGGTGCTGGAACAGGGACAGGCAGAATTTTATAATAACACCATCATTAACGGCAGCACCTATTTTGCCTATTATACCCCTCTGTACAACACCGATGGACAGATCACCGGAATCCTCTTCGTGGGAAAACCGGCGGATCAGGTCAATGCACAGGTGAATCGGGCCATGACCCCCATCTTTATCGTCGGTCTGCCGGCTCTGCTCTTTGCCTGCCTGTTTTCCGTCCGTTATGCACGGGCTTTCCTTAAATCCCTTTACGCTCTGAAGTCCTTTTTCTCCAAGGTATCCGCCGGGAATCTCAGCGCCCAGCTGGACCCCATTGTGCTCAAGCGTGAGGATGAGCTGTCGGAGATCGGTCTCTCGGCTCTGACCATGCAGCATTCCCTGCGCAATCTGGTGGAGCAGGATACCCTGACGGAGCTGTACAACCGGCGCAGCGGAGAACTGCGTCTGAACGCCTCCCTGGTCAAGGCCAGAACCATGCACACCCCCCTTACCCTGGTCATCGGCGATATTGATTTATTCAAGAAGATCAATGATACCTATGGACACCAATGCGGCGACCAGGTACTGAAAAATATCGCCAACATCCTGCGGAAAAATATGCGGGGCAGGGGATACGCTATCCGCTGGGGCGGTGAAGAATTCCTGCTGATCTATGAAAACAGCTCTTTGGAAGAAACCGGCAGCGCTCTGCGTGCGTTGCTGGACGAGGTGCGCAGCACCTGTCATGAATCGGAGGAACACCGGATCTATGTGACCATGACTTTCGGCATGGCCTGTGACCCGTCCAAGGACCTGAAAGATCTGCTTCATGAGGCGGACAATAAACTGTATTACGGCAAAAATAACGGGAGAAACCGGATTATAGCGGAGCTTCCTCCGGAAAGCGTTAGTGTATAATTATTGTTGGCGGAACCAGGAATTATTCCAGAAATAAAAAGGAAGT
>JAGANP010000260.1 GCA_017624175.1 Lachnospiraceae bacterium
AATGACAAGGTGGATTTCTGCAAGGTGGCGGAGGGGCTGGGCTGTACGGCCATCCGGGTAACCACAAAGGAGGAGTTTGCCCCTGCACTGGAAAAGGCGCTGGCGCTCAAGGCACCGGTACTGATTGAGTGTATCATCCCGGAGGATGACAAGGTATTTCCCATGGTGCCTGCGGGAGCACCCATCAATGAAGTCTTTGACGGAGATGATCTGCAAGCAGGGGAATAGCGCCGGAAAGAGGAAATGATGAGAAGAACCTTTCGCATATGCCTGCTGGTGATGCTCTGCCTGCTTTTCCTGGGGCTTGGCGGGATGCTGGCATTGTCCTGGTATTATCGGGATCATTTTGCGGTAAATACCTGGATCAACGGCATATACTGTACCGGTAAGACGGTGGAAGAAGTGAACAGAGAGCTGATCCGGGAGGCAGAAATCCCGGAACTGACCATTATAGACGGGCAGGGGCAGGCCTGGTCATTGGATCTGTCCCTGGCGGACTATAGGGTGGATTACACGGAAAGTCTCCGGGAATATCTGAAGCGCAAGAGCAAAGAACTCTGGCTGACGCAGACAGAGGCGGAGGGACTTGACCTGTCTCCTCAGAGAGAATGGGAGGAGGAGAAGCTGAAAGCCCTGGTAGGGTAAATGGACTGGGTAACTGCTGCCGTAAATAACAGTACGGCGGTGGAGATCCGGCCGGGGGAGGACTCCCGGGAGCCCTTTATTCTGTATGACGGAAAAAGCCGCCGCCTGGATCCGGAGAAGCTTGGCCTCTATGTGCAGGAATGCCTGGAAAACGGAATATACCGGGTGGAGACGGAGCAGGGGGATTGCTATACCGATCTGGAGGATACGCCGGAGGATACGCTGCAGCGGGAACGCTTTGCCGAACTGCAGTCCTTTCTGCAAAGTAACCTGATCTATGATATGGGAGCGGAACAGGTCGAACTGACGCCGGATATTATGGCCTCCTTTCTGCGGACGGATGCTCAGGGACTGCCGGTCTGTGATCAGGGAGAGCTGCTGATCCGGGCAGGCAGAATCCGGGAATGGGTGGAAGAACTGGCCCGGCAGTATGATACTGTGGATACCACCAGGGATTTCCAGTCCACAGAGGGACGGGTCGTACAGGTGACCTATGATACCTACGGCACGCAGCTGGATGTGGAGGCGGAGGTGGAGTTTTTGACGGAGGCTCTGCTGTATGAGCGGGAGGAACCCCTGGTACATACACCGGCCTATCTGCAGGAGGGATTTTGCCGGGGGCTGGATGATATCGGAGACACCTATATTGAAGTGGACATGGGGCAGCAGCACATGTACTATTATCAGGACGGCGAATGCCTGATCTCCGTGGACGTGGTTACCGGCAATGCCAGACGGAGATGGGATACCCCGGAGGGGATCAACTATGTCTACAATAAACAGAAGAACCGCATCCTGCGGGGAGAGGGCTATGCCACGCCGGTGGATTACTGGATGCCGGTGGTGGGCAATGTGGGGATTCACGATGCCGACTGGCGCAGGGAATTCGGCGGGGAGATCTATCAGCGAAACGGCTCCCACGACTGCATCAACACGCCGCCGGAGGTGATGGCCCAGCTGTATGAGCTGGTGGAAATCGGAACCCCGGTGATCACTTTCTATTAGGTCTCCGGTAAATCTTTAACATAGTAGTTGACTAAAGTGAAATTTGGTAATAAAATAAGTGAAATATATGGATGAGGAGGAAGAAAGAAGTGTCCAGAGTTTACAATTTTTCAGCAGGCCCCGCAGTTTTGCCTGAAGAAGTATTAAAAGAAGCTGCAGATGAGATGTTAGATTACCGGGGAACCGGCATGTCCGTGATGGAGATGAGCCACAGATCCAAGGCTTATGATACCATCATCAAGGAGGCGGAAGCAGATCTGCGTGAGCTGATGAACATTCCTGACAATTACAAGGTGCTCTTTTTACAGGGCGGCGCCAGCCAGCAGTTTGCCATGATTCCCATGAATCTGATGAAAAACAGGGTGGCTGATTATATTGTAACCGGTCAGTGGGCAAAAAAGGCTTACCAGGAGGCGTGTATCTATGGTAAGGCCAATAAGATCGCTTCCTCCGAGGATCAGACCTTTTCCTACATACCGGACTGCTCCGATCTGCCCATCAGTGAGGATGCGGACTATGTGTATATCTGTGAAAACAACACGATCTACGGCACCAAGTTCAAGACTCTGCCCAATACCAAGGGTAAGCCCTTAGTGGCAGACGTATCCAGCTGCTTCTTATCCGAGCCCGTGGATGTGACCAAGTACGGCGTGATCTACGGCGGCGTGCAGAAGAATATCGGCCCCGCAGGCGTGGTCATCGTGATTATCCGTGAGGATCTGATCACCGAGGATGTGCTGCCGGGCACGCCTACCATGTTAAAGTATAAGATCCATGCAGACAATGACTCCCTGTACAATACCCCGCCCGCATACGGCATCTATATCTGCGGCAAGGTATTTAAGTGGTTAAAGAAGCAGGGCGGCCTGGAGGCCATGAAGGCATACAATGAGAAAAAGGCAGCGATCCTGTACGATTATCTGGATCAGAGCAAGCTGTTCAAGGGTACTGTGCGCAAAGAAGACCGTTCTCTGATGAATGTTCCTTTTGTGACCGGCAATGAGGAGCTGGATGCGAAATTTGTCAAGGAAGCCAAGGCGGCAGGCTTTGAGAACCTGAAGGGCCACAGAACCGTAGGCGGTATGAGAGCTTCCATCTACAATGCAATGCCCATGGAAGGCGTGGAGAAGCTGGTAGAGTTTATGAAGAAATTTGAAGAGGAGAACGCATAATGTATAAGATTAATTGCCTGAATCCCATTGCGGATGTGGGACTGAAGAATTTCAGCGAGCAGTATCAGATTACGGCGGAGGTGCAGGAGGCGGACGGTATTCTGGTGCGCAGCGCTTCCATGCATGAGATGGAGATCCCGGAGGGGCTGCTGGCTGTGGCCAGGGCCGGTGCCGGCGTAAACAATATTCCGCTGGATAAATGTGCGGAGAAAGGCGTGGTGGTATTCAATACCCCCGGCGCCAATGCCAATGGGGTAAAGGAACTGGTGCTGGCCGGACTGCTGCTGGCTGCCAGAGATGTGATCGGCGGCATTGAGTGGGTGAAGGCTTCTGCCGACAATGCCGATATCGCCAAGGCGGCGGAGAAAGAGAAGAAGAACTTTGCCGGAACCGAGATCATGGGCAAGAAGCTGGGTGTCATCGGCCTGGGCGCCATCGGGGTAAAGGTAGCCAATGCCGCAGTGGCACTGGGCATGGAGGTATACGGTTATGATCCCTACCTGTCTGTCAATGCCGCCTGGAATCTGAGCCGCAGCGTAAAGCATGTGCTGAATGTGGATGATATTTATGCGGATTGTGATTATATCACGATTCATGTGCCTCTGCTGGATTCCACCAAGGGCATGATCAATGCCGTATCCATTGCGAAGATGAAAGAGGGCGTGGTGATCCTGAATTTTGCAAGGGATCTGCTGGCAAATGAGAAAGATGTGCTGGAGGGACTGCAGAGCGGCAAGATCGCCCGCTATGTGTCCGATTTCCCCAATCCCACCACAGCAGGCCAGAAGGGCTGTATCGTGATCCCGCATCTGGGAGCCAGCACCGAGGAGTCCGAGGACAACTGCGCTGTGATGGCAGTGGAAGAATTGATGGACTATCTGGAGAACGGCAATATCCGCAACAGCGTAAACTATCCTGCCTGCGATATGGGCGTGTGCACCAAGGCGGGCCGTGTGGCCATCTTCCATAAGAATATCGCCAATATGATTACCCAGTTTACCGCTGCATTCGGCGTAAAAGGCATCAATATCAGCGATATGACCAACAAGTCCAGGGGCGAGGTGGCTTACACCATGATCGATGTGGAGAGCACTCCTACAGCAGAGATCATCGAAGCACTGGAGAAGATCGACGGCGTATTCCGGGTAAGAGTCGTAAAGTAGGCAATAAAACAGAAAAGGAAGCGAATCAAAAAACGCTATGCACAGGGGAATCCCCGGCTGCATAGCGTTTTCTACAGGCTGCTTTCCCCGTGCTTTTACGGAAAAAGGGGGGACGGAGGCCTACCGGATCAGGATCGGCATGCCGTTGCCGTCGTTCAGATCCTGTAAATCCTCGGAAAGCTTCTTCTGGGAAGCACAGGAGGCTTCGGACTGGATGTCCATATACAGGATAAACATGTCCTCCAGGGAAATCTGTTTTTCGTCAGCAATCTCCTGCAGGATGGGTCTCAGCTTCTCAAGCTGGGCAGAAACCGGCACTTTCTGGGGATCGATATCCCCCATTACCTTTTCTGCATAGTCATTAATCCGCTTTAAGACAGCACGATTTTCGTCAGTCATCAATGATCACTCCTCATCATATTTTTTTGTTTATTATAGCACTTTGGTGCTTGTGATGTATAGCTATTTTTGATATTATTATCTGGAGACAGGAGATAAGGAGGAACAATATGGCAGATATCAGACCATTTCAGGCATACAGGCCGGCGAAGGGACTGGAAGCAGAGATTGCGGCGCTGCCCTATGATGTATACAACAGGGAAGAGGCGGCTGCGGAGGTGAAAGCCCATCCGGGATCTTTTCTGGCCATTGACCGGGCGGAGACCCAGTTCGGTCCGGAGGTGGATACCTATGCGGACTGTGTCTATGAGAAAGCCCGGGACATGCTCCGGCAGTGGATTGCGCAGGGGCGTTTTGTACAGGACGGCAGCCCCTGTTATTACATATATGAGCAGATCATGGAGGGCCGCAGCCAGAAAGGAATCGTAGCCTGCGCCTCTATTGACGATTATCAGAATCAGGTGATTAAAAAGCATGAAAATACTCGGGCGGATAAGGAGCAGGACAGGATTCGCCATGTGGATACCTGTAATGCCCAGACCGGGCCGATCTGTCTGGCTTACCGCAGCCAGGCTGTACTGCAGCAGGTGATTGCCCGGGTGACAGAGGGCGAGCCGGTGTATGATTTTACTGCGCAGGACAGCATCACGCACAGAGTCTGGGTGGTGGCAGAGGAGCAGCAGATCCGGACGATCCGGGAGGCTTTTGCCGGGATGGAGCAGATCTATATTGCGGACGGGCATCACCGCTGCGCTTCCGCCGTGAAAGTGGGGCTGAAACGCCGGGAGGAGAATCCGGGGTACACGGGGGAGGAAGAATACAATTTCTTCCTGTCAGTGCTGTTTTCCGCAGATGAACTGAAAATACTGGACTATAACCGGGTGGTAAAGGACCTGAACGGGCGAAGCCCGGAGGCATTCCTGGCAGAGATCGGAGAGCGGTTTACAGTGGAATGCAGGGGAGCGGAGGTTTACCGGCCGGAGAAAAAGTATGAATACGGCATGTATCTGGAGGGAAAATGGTACCGCCTGACAGCCCATGAGGATATCCGCAGCAAGGATGCGGTGGAGGGACTGGATGTGTCCATCCTGCAGGAACAGCTGCTGGCGCCGGTGCTGGGCATCGGCGATCCCAAGACGGATAAGCGTATCGACTTTGTGGGCGGTATCCGGGGGTTAAAAGAACTGGAGAGACGGGTGCAGACGGATATGAAAGTGGCCTTTGCCCTGTATCCCACCTCCATCTATGAGCTGTTTGCCGTGGCGGATGCGGGGAGGCTTATGCCGCCGAAATCTACCTGGTTTGAACCCAAGCTCAGGAGCGGGTTGTTTATCCATACCCTGTAGCAGCCCGGACGGAAAACAAAATCTGAATATGGAAATTCTGCGTTAAGTATGGCATCCGCAGCGAAAGGAAAAAATAAAAAGAGCCATACAGAAAAGAGGCGTATATGGACAATAAGCTGTATAAACTGATGAACTGGCCGGCAATCGAGGAGATCGTCTATTCGGAATGCGATCATCCCCATGATCTGCTGGGCCCTCATAAGGCGGGAAATCAGACGCTGGTGCAGGCATTTTATCCCGGCGCCGTGGAGATGCGTCTGCAGCTCATGGAGAGCGGCAGGGAATACCCCATGGAAATGGCGGATGAAGTGGGCTTTTTTGCCGTACTGATCCCGGAGAAAGAAATCGGGGAATACCGCTATGAGGTGGTGGATCAGGACCGCAACCGGATACAGGTGCAGGATCCTTACCGGCACAAGCCCCAGATTACGAAGAAGGATACGGAGAAATTTGCAGCAGGCATCCACTATACGATTTATGAGAAACTGGGAGCCCACCCCTGTACCCTGGACGGGGAAGAGGGCACCTATTTTGCTGTATGGGCGCCCAACGCCCTGCGTGTCAGCGTGGTGGGAGATTTTAACGGCTGGGACGGACGCAGACACCAGATGCGCCGCCTCTGGGACAGCGGAATTTTTGAATTGTTTGTGCCCCAGGTCATCGAGGGCAGCTTATATAAATTTGAGATCAAGGCCAAGGGGGGACTGACTTTCCTGAAAGCGGATCCCTATGGCAATGCCGCCCAGCTGCGGCCGGATAATGCCTCTGTGGTGACGGATATCAATCATTTCCGATGGGAGGATGAAAGTTTTATCCGGGGCAGGGAGAAGTATCAGACCGGCAGCGCTCCCATCAGCGTCTATGAGATGTATCTGGGCTCTTTCCTGGACCCGGCGGAGGGAGAGCTATTTGCCAATTATCGGGAGATTGCCCCCAAACTGATTGCATATGTGAAGCAGATGGGATACACCCATGTGGAGCTGATGCCGGTGATGGAGCATCCCTTTGACGGCTCCTGGGGGTATCAGGTCATCGGGTATTATGCGCCCACTGCCCGGTACGGCACCCCGGAGGACTTCATGTTTTTTGTCAATGAGCTGCACAAGGCAGGCATCGGCGTGATCCTGGACTGGGTACCGGCGCATTTCCCCAGAGATACCCACGGCCTGTCCGGCTTTGACGGCACCTGCCTGTACGAGCATCAGGATCCCCGCCAGGGCTTTCACCCGCACTGGGGCACACTGATCTATAATTACGGCAGACCCCAGGTATCCAATTATCTGATTGCCAACGCCCTGTTCTGGGTGGAAAAGTACCACGCAGACGGAATCCGCATGGATGCCGTGGCCAGTATGCTGTATCTGGATTACGGAAAAAATGACGGCGAATGGGTGGCAAATATCTACGGCGGCAATGAGAATCTGGAAGCTATGGAGATGATCCGTCATCTGAATTCGATTATGAAAAAGCGCAATCCCGGCGTGCTGTCCATTGCCGAGGAGAGCACGGCTTTCCCGCTGATTACCGGAGATCTGGACAAGGGCGGCCTGGGCTTTGACCTGAAATGGAATATGGGCTTTATGAATGATTATCTGGGCTATATCCGGATGGATCCGTACTTCCGCAGCCATCATCACGGGGAACTGACCTTCAGTATGGTCTATGCCTACAGCGAGAAGTTCCAGCTGGTATTTTCCCATGATGAGGTGGTGCACGGCAAGGCTACCATGGTGGGAAAAATGCCCGGCAGCCGGGAGCAGAAGCTGGCCAATCTGCGGCTGACCTATGGCTATATGATGACCCATCCCGGGAAAAAGCTGCTGTTCATGGGGCAGGAGCTGGCAGAGTTCGATGAATGGAACGAAGCCAGAAGAGTGGAGTGGAATCTGCTGGAGGTGCCGGAACACCGGGGCGTGGCGGAGCTGTATAAGGACCTGAACCATCTGTACCGCCGGGAAACCGCACTGTATGAGCTGGATGACCAGCCGGAGGGCTTTGCCTGGCTCAATGCGATCTCCGGTAACGACTGCTATCTGACCTTCCTGCGGAAAGGCAGCAAGGAGGAGGATATGCTTCTGGTGGTGGCGAATTTTGCAGGCATTGCCCAGGAGATCCGTACCGGCGTGCCCTTTGACGGAAAGTTCAGGGAGATCCTGAATACGGATGATAAAAAGTACGGCGGCAGCGGCGTGGTCAACAAAAGGGCCATTGCGGCGGAGGATATCGCCTGGGATGAAAAGGAGGTATCCGTCAGTGTGAAGCTGGCGCCGCTGTCCTTAAGCATTCTGCGGTTTGAGCCCTATACGGAGGAGGAGCTGACCAGGGTGATCGAGGAGCGGGTGCGCAGAAAGATGGCATTGATCCGGGAGAAGACGCCGAAGAAGGCACCGGCCAGAAAGAGTGCATCCGCTAAGAAAAAGGCGCCTGTGCAGAAAGGATAAATTATGCTTTTAAATGCTTCAGAGACCACTGAGGATATTCTGGAAGAGGAGGCCCAGATCGATCCCGGCGCCATAGAAAAATTTCTGTCCGAGCTGACGGAGAAGGCCCTGAATCTGGGCCTGCGGATTCTGCTGGAATTCGTGTTCTGTAGGGTGGGCGTGAAGATCATCAAATTGCTCCGCAAGCTTGTGAAGAAATCCCTGGTGCGGGGAAAGGTTGATGTGGGGGTCCAGCAGTTTACGGATTCTTTCATCAAGGCCGGATTATATATCCTGCTGATCTTTCTGATCGCCGGGTCCTTCAGGGTGGATGCGGCCAGCGTAGTGGCGCTGGTGGGTTCCGCCGGTGTGGCTATCGGTCTGGCGGTGCAGGGGAGCCTGTC
>JAGANP010000261.1 GCA_017624175.1 Lachnospiraceae bacterium
AATACTCCGGACAGCGCTGGCATGTACGCTGCCGGAGTATTTCTTTTTTCAATCTCAGTTCCATACTGTTCACAGACTCAAACATTCAGCGTAAATGTAAAGCCCACGCTTTCGCCTGCGATGACGAACGAGAAGGAGGCGTTGAGATCATGCAGTCCCACCTCCGTGAACTATCTGGCTCCATGTTGGCAATGATTTCGCCTTCATTAACGATGGCCATTTTGAAGTTGCCGCAGTTGATGGAGAGGTCCGTCACATCCATCAGAAAAGTTACTTCTTCCTTGGATTTCTTTATCTACTGACACGACGGAAATAGCCCAAAAGTATATTTCTTAGAGATAATTTTCACATTTTACGTACCCATGGCCTGCCGCAGGCAGGTCAAGGCGTTTTTGTGGATTACTTTTGCATTTATATAGGACATGCCCATTTTGTCCGCCACTTCCTTCAGGGTCAGGCCTTTGTAGTAGTGCAGCAATATCAGGTCCCGTTCCCGCTCCTTCAGTATCATCAGGGCATCGGCCAGGGTATCCAGCATATCCCGGTCTTTTTCCGGGGCAGGCAGCTCGTAGACTTCATCGTAGCTCGTATGAATACGGCGGGTGCGGTAGTAATCCGTCACCGTGTTGCGGGTGATAGTATAGATCCATGTGGACAGAGAGGCTTTGCTTTCGTCGAAGGTATGTATTTTTCCATAAACCTTCTCAAAAACTTGAGAAACAAGATCCTCTGCGTCATGGTGATTATCTAGCTTCCCCCGGATGTAGGCACTGACTTTATCGTGGTAGGAAATGTAGATGTCCTCTGCCGCCATTGTCATAACCGTTCCTCCAGGGGCAGATCCTCCACCATCAAAGCCCCCACATGATCTACTCCTTCGACAATTCCTTGCAACATCAGATGGCCATCTCCTGCCGCGCTGACCAGCTCCAGCGCCTCATCCGTTAAGCCGCCCGCGTACCGCTCTTCCGCCTCTGCCAGCATGGCCTCCAACCGAGAATTCTTCTGAAATCGCTGATAGTCAAACAGCCGTTTCAACTTTTGCTCCATAATAAACTCCTGATTCTCCGGCAAAACGGTTCAACAATTTTTGATTTCACCGGAACTGGCGTATCCTACAATACCGCCTGCATAACTGCTGCCATCCACTCCGGTATTCTGATGGGAATCCGTGACCTCGACCGTGACGCCCATACCGCCGGTAACCTTTTCCAGGGCATGATCGTCCAGCTCAGCCGGGATTTGCTTTTCTCTTTTTTTGTTGTCCATATTCAAAGCTCCTGTTCTTTACTGAGACCGGGCAATGCTCATGATTGCGTTAGTGGATTCGTTAGGATTTTCGGTATTTCCTGTCCCTATGGGCATTCCATAGGTTTCAGCATACAGCGCCACCAGCTCTTCCACCGTCAGGTCGGGATTCTGCTGGATCAGCTGCCGCAGCTGCACTTCCATCACTGTCCGGGGCAGTGTGGTGGAATTGCCGCCGCAGACATTGTCCAGTGCATTATCATCCAGCGCTTCCGGGATATTCTGCTTATGTTCCTTGTTTTTCATATAGCCTATTTCCTTTCTCTGCCGGGCTGGTACAGCCCCGGGTCATTCCACGGGAGACGGTGCAATGTAGATCAGGTTGCTGCGGGGGAGTCGATCCCCACTATGGGCCCGTCGATCCTGTATGCGCATTCATCGGGCATGTCCTCCTCCACCCTGGTCCCGACCCGGGATGAAGAGGGCAACCTGATCTACATTG
>JAGANP010000262.1 GCA_017624175.1 Lachnospiraceae bacterium
GCATCGGATATTATCGCCATCACCATGCCCGGCTTCGGCACTTCCGAGCGCACCAGAACCAATTCGGAGCGTCTGATGGCGCTGGCCGGTGTCACCGCCCGTACCATTCCCATTGCCGCCGCCTGCAGACAGCATATGCAGGATATCGGTCATGCACAGGACGTCTATGATGTGACCTATGAGAATATCCAGGCCCGGGAGCGCACCCAGATTCTGATGGATGTGGCCAATCAGGAGGGAGGGCTGGTAATCGGCACCGGAGATCTGTCTGAGACCGCTCTGGGCTGGTGTACCTACAGCGGCGACCATATGAGCATGTATGCCGTGAATATTTCAATTCCCAAGACCCTGGTGAAATACCTGGTATCCGCCTACGGCCGGATGCACCCGGAATTTGCGGAGGTGCTTACCAGCATCTGCGAGACCGTGATCAGCCCGGAGCTGCTGCCCCTGGCGGCGGACGGCGCCATCAGCCAGTCCACGGAGGCGGCCATCGGCAAATACGATCTGCATGACTTTATTCTGTATCATTTTGTCCGAAACGGTTTTGAGCGGGATAAGATTCTGGCCCTGGCCCAGGTGGCATTCCCCCAGGTGGATCGGGAAACCATTGCAAAGACCACGGAAACCTTTTTCAGGCGCTTTTTCTCCCAGCAGTTTAAGCGCTCCTGCATGCCGGACGGCCCCAAGGTAGGCTCCGTCAGCCTTTCTCCCCGGGGGGACTGGCGCATGCCGTCGGACGCTTCGGCAGAGGATTTCCTGTGAACACAGACAGCACTTCATAAATTTTTTACTTGCACCCGCAAAAAAATTGGTGTATAGTGGTTCACGATTAAGCTGGGCACCGAGAAGCCCGCAGAAAAGCAAGGTATAAGAAAACATGGCAAAGAATCTGGTTATTCTGGAGTCACCGGCCAAGGTGAAGACAGTGAAAAAAATATTGGGGGCAAATTACGAGGTGGCAGCCAGCGGCGGCCATGTGCGGGATCTGCCCAAGAGCAGCCTGGGGATTGATGTGGAGCATGATTTTGAACCGAAATACATCACCATCAGAGGAAAGGGGGACGTGCTGGCCGGCCTGCGCAGGGAAGTCAAAAAGGCCGACAGGATCTATCTGGCTACCGACCCTGACCGGGAGGGGGAAGCCATCTCCTGGCACCTGATGTATGCCCTGAAGCTAAAAGAGATGCCGGATAAAAAGGTCTACCGCATTACCTTCAATGAGATCACCAAGAGCGCTGTAAAGGAATCCCTGAAAAATGCCAGGGAGATCAATATGGATCTGGTGGACGCCCAGCAGGCCAGACGTGTGCTGGACCGGATGGTGGGCTACCGGATTTCTCCCCTGCTCTGGGCCAAGGTAAAGCGGGGCCTGAGCGCTGGCCGGGTGCAGTCCGTGGCGCTGCGCATTATCTGTGACCGGGAGGCGGAGATCAGCGCTTTTATTCCCGAAGAATACTGGACCCTGGACGCCAGCCTGAAAGTGGATGGGGAGAAAAAGCCCGTCACAGCCAAGTATCACGGCGAGGGCGGCAGAAAGACGGAGGTTCGCAGCAAGGAGCAGATGGATGCTCTGCTGGCCAGCCTGAAAGGTGCCTCCTGGCAGGTGACGGAGGTGAAAAAGGGAGAGCGCATCAAGAAAGCGCCGCTGCCCTTTACCACCTCCACCCTGCAGCAGGAAGCCAGCAAGGTGCTGAATTTCTCCACCCAGAAGACCATGCGTCTGGCCCAGCAGCTGTATGAGGGCGTGGATCTGAAAGGGGAGGGCACCACGGGTCTGATTACTTATCTGCGTACCGATTCCACCCGTGTGTCTGCGGAGGCGGAGCAGACGGCCCGGGAGTACATTGTGAAGCAGTTCGGAGAGGAATATGCGGCAGAGGCCGTGGCGGTGAAGAAAAATGAGCAGAAGATTCAGGACGCCCATGAAGCCATCCGTCCCACGGATATCAGCCGGATTCCGGCTGCGGTGAAAGAGCAGCTGCCCAGGGATCGGTTCCGGCTGTATCAGCTGATCTGGAAGCGTTTTGCCGCCAGCCGTATGGCCAGCGCCCGATACGAGACCTCCTCCACCCGGATCGAGGCGGGCGGACATGAGTTTACCATGGCTGCCTCCAACCGGATATTTGACGGCTACATGAGCGTCTATACCCAGGAGGAGGACAAAGAGGAGGACAATGCGGTGAGCCATGAGCTTTCCCGGGAGAGCAAGCTGTCCCTGCTGGAGCTGGAGCCGAAGCAGCACTTTACCCAGCCTCCTGCCCATTATACGGAAGCCTCCCTGGTAAAGGCTCTGGAGGAGCTGGGCATCGGACGTCCCAGCACCTATGCGCCTACGATTACCACGATTCTTGCCAGACGCTATGTGGCGAAAGAGAACAAGAATCTCTATGTGACGGAACTGGGGGAAGTGGTAAACCAGATCATGGTGGAGGCTTTCCCGTCGATTGTGGATGTGAATTTCACGGCAAATATGGAAGCACTGCTGGACGGCGTGGAGATGGGGACGGTAAAGTGGAAGACCGTTATTGAAAACTTTTACCCCGACCTGGAGGAGGCGGTGCAGCGTGCAGAGAAAGAACTGGAAAAGGTAGATATCGCAGACGAGGTATCCGATGAGGTCTGCGAGGTCTGCGGCAGGCAGATGGTCATCAAATACGGTCCCCACGGCAGATTTCTGGCCTGTCCGGGCTTTCCGGAGTGCCGCAACACCAAGCCCTATTTTGAAAAGATCGGCGTCATGTGTCCGAAGTGCGGCAAGGATATTGTGCTGAAGAAGACGCAGAAGGGCAGACGTTATTACGGATGTATCGGCTATCCCGACTGCGATTTTATGGTATGGCAGAAGCCTTCGGCGCAGAAATGTCCCCAGTGCGGCGGCCTTATGTTGGAAAAGGGAAACAAGCTGGTGTGCAGCAGCGAGGAGTGCGGATATGTGATGGCTGCCAATAAAGAATAAACCTGCAGTAATGTCAGAATATTCGCAAAAAAACGAAAAATATACATTGTAATCTGATTTCATTTGTGCTAAAATACGCTTAGATGTAAGTTGTTGCAGCCGAATATGGAGGAATGACGATGAGCAGTGTACAGTTACTGGATAAGACCAGGAAGATTGGCAAGCTACTACACAATAATAATTCCAGCAAGGTAGTGTTCAGCGACATCTGCCGTGTGATGCGGGAGATCCTGAATTCCAATGTGCTGGTGATCAGTCGTAAGGGCAAGGTGCTGGGCGTAGGAAAATGCGACGATGTGGATCCGCTGCCGGAGCTGGTGGAGGAGACTGTGGGCGGATTTGTGGATGCCATGCTGAATGAACGGCTGCTGGGAGTCCTGTCTACAAAGGAAAATGTCAATCTGGAGACCCTGGGCTTTGAAAGCCAGGATATCCGCAAATTCCAGGCGATTATCTCCCCTATTGAGATCGCCGGGGAACGGCTGGGCACACTGTTTATCTACAAGTGCAACGAACAGTATGATATCGACGACATTATTCTGTGCGAATACGGCACCACGGTAGTGGGGCTGGAGATGCTCCGGGCGGTGAACGAGGAGAGCGCCGAGGAGAGCCGTAAGGTGGCGGTGGTGAAATCGGCCATCAGTACCCTGTCTTTCTCGGAGATGGAGGCCATTACCCATATTTTTGACGAATTAAACGGTATGGAGGGGATCCTGGTGGCCAGCAAGATTGCCGACCGGGTGGGCATCACCCGATCCGTGATTGTGAATGCGCTCCGAAAGTTTGAGAGCGCCGGAGTCATTGAATCCCGGTCCTCGGGCATGAAAGGTACCTACATCAAGGTGCTGAACGATGTGGTATTTGAAGAGATCGAGGAACTGAAAAAACAAAATCAGAAAGGTTAGCAGCGTAAGGACACGCTGGAGAGAAAGCGGATAAAAGGATTTATTGGTGGTTGCAATAGGTCCTTTTTCCTATTTTCGCATTTTTTTGACCGTAACTATTGTGTTTTTTTACAAATTATTTATAATAGATATGTTGGGTGTACCCTGTAGGAAGGGCACAAGGTATAGAAACAGTGGAGGGAAATATGATCAATACGAGTGTATTTGACTATGTGAATGTGCTGGACAAGGCAGCTGATGCGTCTTGGCTGCGTCAGGAGGCGATCTCCAATAATATTGCCAACGCCACCACTCCGGGGTATAAGCGTCAGGACGTGGCTTTTGAGTCGGAACTGAAAAAGGCGCTGGGCTGCTGCACCCATGAGTCCATGGATGCCAAGGTGGGAAATCTGAAAGCCAGCGATCTGAAACCGGTGGCCTATACGGATAATTCCGGCCTGTCTTACCGGCTGGACGGCAATAATGTGGACCCGGAGAATGAAAATGTGATGCTGGCGGAGAACCAGCTGAAATATCAGGGACTGATGACCTGCATCAATCAGGAGTTTCAGAATCTGCAGGCGGTGATGAAGTAGAAAAGGGGAGGGAATACCTATGAATATGTTTTCGGCTTTTAATATCAATGCATCCGGCATGACTGCCCAGCGGTACCGTATGGACGTGATTTCGGAGAACGTGGCCAATGCCAATACCACCCGCACGGAGGACGGCAGTCCCTACCGGCGTAAGGTGGTAGCCTTTTCGGAAAAAGGAGGCAATGGCTCTTTTGTGAGCGCCTTAAACAGCGCCATCGGCTATCACGGCACCGGCTACAGCGGCAGCGGCGTGAAAGTATCCGGCGTATATGAGGATCATACCACGGAGATGAAGATGGTATACGACCCCTCCCATCCGGATGCGGACGAGGACGGCTATGTACTGTATCCCAATGTGGATATTGTAACGGAAATGACGAATATGATTGATGCCAGCCGGGCTTATGAGGCCAATGCAACGGCCTTTAATGCCAGCAAATCCATGGCCCTGCAGGGGCTGGAGATCGGACAGGCATAAGCGGATTACAGCAGTAAATACGGGATAAAGGAGTAATACATATGGATTATACATCGGCAGTCAGCAGCATATCGGCACTGGGACTGGATCAGACTTCAGGAATCAGCCCCAGTACGCTGACAGGAGCACTGGTACAGGAAGACAAGCAGGCGGAAGGCACCATGTTCGACGCTTTTCTGAATACGGCTATTGATAATATCAATACCACCAACAGTTACCTTTCCGACGCAGAAAACGAAGAGATCAAATTTGCCCTGGGAGAGACGGAGAATACCCATGACCTGGCGATAGCGCTGCAGAAGGCTTATACGGCCCTGCAGTATACCGTGGCGATCCGGGATAAATTGTTAGAGTCATACAATCAGATCATGCAGATGCAGATCTAATAAAGCAAGTATTACAGGGGAGAAATTATGTTAGACAAGCTGAAAGAAATTCAGGGTAA
>JAGANP010000263.1 GCA_017624175.1 Lachnospiraceae bacterium
CACGGTCCCCAGCATCGTAGAAAGAGAGGTGGCCGAGGATCCCATCATCTGAATCATCGCTACGGAAATCGCACTCAGATGCAGTTCCGTGATATCTCCCTCTATATTTGTGCCGTCGCCGCCCATCATCAGATCGGTGATAACCTTTACATCTCTGTCTTTCAGCACCAGGATATTAGTGCCGTCCAGTCCCTGGGTATATTTAATTTGAATAAATACACAGGGCCTCTCATACTCATCCAGCAAGCTGCTCCACTTCGCCAGTGTTACCACCGGAGTGGTAATATTCACTTTTCTGTTGACCAGAGAATAAAGGGTGGTGGCTGATGACCCCATACTGATATTGGCCACCTCACCGATTGCATCCTTTTCCACATCCGTCAGCAATTCTTCCTCCTCAGGCACTGCCGGGCTGTCCTTACTATATGCCTCTGTGGAGCCGGAGTATGTAGGATCACTGCCGGTATCCCCTCCGTCATCGGACAGATCCATACCGCTTAACAGCGCATTGATCTCGTCCTGTGACAGCATTCCATCTCCATCCATGTTTTCCTCCATTCCGCCGCCTATAAAGGCAGCTGTTTTTTCCTAAATTAAAGCTTTCCTGACTGCGGTCATTCTTTTTCATGAACCACCGTTGTCACCCGAACGGCATAACGATCGTTATTCGCTCCGGGAAGTGCTGTAAATTTCCTGATATTGCCCACATATACATCCATCTCGCTGTCCACCTTGGTATCCAGCCGGATACAGTCTCCTACCTGCAGCCCCATAAAGTCGGATACCGAGATACTGCTTTTGCCCAGTATCGCCTTGACCGGTATATCTACCTTGCGAATCAGGGCCTCAATATTTTCCTCGTAATTCTGATCTTTATTTTCCTGCATTGTAGAATACCAGTACTTGGTATTCAGCTTATCCATAATGTCTTCCAGTGTAAAATACGGAAGACAGATATTGATATATCCTTCCACATCGCCGATCTTCACATTCAGCGTAACAATCGCCGTCATGTCCGTGGGCGCTACCACCTGTGCAAACTGCGGATTGGTCTCTATCCTGGACAGCATGGGAGATATCTCCAGCACATTCTTCCATGGATCCCGCATCAGCTGTGTAAACAGCACCATCATTTTCTGAATAATGGTCAGTTCAATCTCGGAAAACTCTCTGGTCTTATCCAGAGGGAGCCCGTCTCCTCCCAGCATACGATCAATTATGGCATATCCCAGGTTCGAGGACAGCTCCATAATGATATTCCCGTTAAGGGGCTGAAAATTTACAATTCCCAATATTACCGGATTGGATAATGCATTGCTGAACTCCGAAAAGGCAACTGTCTCGGAACTGGAAACCGTCACCTGCACATTTTTACGCAGATATACCGGCAGATTCGTAGAAATCAGCCTGCTGTAATGCTCGTAAATGATTTCCAATGTCCTCAGATGCTCCTTGGAGAACTTGGCCGGGCGGTTAAAATCATAATTTTTAACCGGCTTCTCATCATTATCCTGTATCTTATCTACGTCCAGTTCGCCGGCAGACAAGGCTGCCAGCAGATTATCTATCTCACTTTGCGATAATACCTCGCCCAAATTCCCTCACCTCCTGTCTGTTGCAGCCTCTGACAGAAGGCCGTTACTGGGTCTGGATGCCGCTGATGGCAACACTGTGAATGAAATCCTGGTCAAACAGATCCTGTACATTCCTCAGGATCTCCGCCTTGATCGCATCGAAATCGGCATTGCATTCAGCCAGTGTGTATTTGCTCACCGTATTGTTGATTACATCCTTGATAATGCTCTCATAGGTACCTGCTTCCACGTCCGCCCCATACTTTTTGTATCCCTTTGTTGTGGTATTCATGGAAAAAGCCACCTCAAATACAATATAATGATTCTTACCGTCATCGCTCACCAGCGGGATGGTCATCTTATCGCTCAGATTCCAGAAAGCCAGATCCGACATGGATACTTTTTCCTCTTCCGCCTCAGGCTCCAGCTCCAGATTCAGAATCGTTGCCACCTGATTCACCAGTGCGGCAGTTTTTCTGTTGGTGCCCATAACGCTGAACATCATCACTGCCGATAAGATCACATTTACCAGCACCAGGGCCAGTATCAAGACTGTCAGTAAATTCTTTTTCATTACATTAACCGTACCTTTCTTCTCCTGCTGGGACTACGGATTGTAGATCCGAATCTCAACCCTTCTGTTTTTGGCTCTGCCGGCCTCTGTTCCGTTATCTGCCACCGGAACATATTCTCCCCTGCCGGAATATTTGATATCAGCCGGATCCAGGGAAGCATGCTCTATCAGATAATAGAACACAGATAATGCTCTGGCGCTGCTCAGTTCATTGTTGCTGGCATATTTAGCGCTATGCATCGGCACATTGTCCGTATGCCCCTCGATCTCGATGGTGCTGTCCGCATATCTTTCCAGAATCACACCCACCCGATCCAGCACCGGCTCCGCTTCCGCCCGGATATCCGCCTTTCCGGAATCAAACAGAAAGGCTCCCTTCAGCGACAGCAGGACATATTCCGAGGTAAAATTCACCTCAATCTGATCCCCCATATCGCTCTCGTTCACGGTTTCCGTAATGCGCTCCGCCAGTTCCTCATTGAGCCGCAGGTTCTCTTCTTTCAGGGACTCCAGCATCTCCTCATAGGTCTGCTCCCGGGCGTCGCCCTGGGCCTCAAACTCCTCAAACTGATCGGAATTCGTATCGCTGTCGGCGTTTTTGCCGGTACTGTTGATATATTCATCCAACTCATTCAGCTGGCTTACGCCGTTGCTGATCAGGATGCCGTCCCCTATGGCCGTAGCCCCTCCGTTCAGGATACTGAATGCGGAGGACATGGAGGCAACCAGCTGATTGTATTTCTCTTCGTCAATGGTGGACATGGAGAACAGCATAACGAAGAAGCACAGCAGCAGATTCATCAGATCGCTGAAGGTATTCATCCATGCCGGAGAACCTGCAGGCGGATCTTCTTTTTTCTGTCTCGCCATTACTCCTCACCTCCTGCTTCCTCTCCCTCATCGGCCTCCCTGTCCTTAGGAGACAGGAAAGATTTCAGCTTCTCTTCAATGACACGGGGATTCTCGCCCGCCTGGATGGACAGAAGACCCTCTATCATAATTTCTTTCTGCTGCATCTCCAGGGCATTATTTTCTTTCAGCTTGCTGGAAATCGGAATACACATCCAGTTCGCCAGCAGGGAGCCGTACAGAGTGGTAATCAGGGCCACGGCCATTGCCGGGCCGATTGCTCCGGCATCCTCCATATGATTCAGCATACTCACCAGTCCCACCAGGGTACCGATCATACCCCAGGCAGGACCCATGGTACCCAGCGTGTCCCAGAAGCCCGTTACCGATTTATGTCTGGCCTCAATGCTTTCCAACTCGGTCTCCATGATGGCACGCACCAGATCCGGATCCGTACCGTCCACAATCAGCAGAATTCCTTTTTTCAGGAAAGGCTCTTCCAGATCTGCCGCCGCTTCCTCCAGAGACAGCAGACCCTCTTTTCTGGCCACATTGGACAGATCAATGATGCTCTTAATCATCTCCGAGGTGTTCATCTCCGAAACCTTGAACACCAGGCGGATACTTTTTATTCCGTTCAGGAAATCCGTCAGAGAAGTACTGGTCAGTGTAGACGCCAGTGCACCACCGAACGTAATCAGGGCTGACGGCGCATGGAGATATGTCAGCACGGACTCCCCGTTGGACAGAATACCGAATATTAACATTACCAGTCCCAGAATGAGACCAATCAAAGAAGCTATATCCACAGAATTCACCCGATCTTTTGCTTAAGTCTATGTATTCGCAAAAATATCCTTTCTAAATGATTTTACTAAATTTTTTATCTCTTGTCTACTTTCTTTTACAATTATTTTTTTTCCGGTGGTCAGAGTCACCACAGTGTCCGGCGTTTCTTCCACAACTTCCAGCAAATCCGGATTTACAAGGATTTTCTGGCCATTCAGCTTTGTTACTTCTATCATTTTTTGCCCTTTCAAACACGACTTAAGGGACTATGCGCCATAGGTGCATAGTCCCTTTTTCCTATTTATTGAATTGCCTCTTACCGCTTCAGATTGGTAAGTTCTTCCAGTAATGTATCAGATACGGTGATGATACGGCTGTTAGCCTGGAAACCTCTCTGGGTAGTGATCATTTCCGTAAACTCGGAAGACAGATCCACATTACTCATCTCCAGCTGACCGGTGGACATATATCCTCCGTCTGCAGTGACATCCACGCCGATACCGTCGAACTCGCCGGAGTTTAACGTTGCGGAATACAGGTTGTCACC
>JAGANP010000264.1 GCA_017624175.1 Lachnospiraceae bacterium
ACCTTTATCGAGAAGCTGCCGGGAGGCTATGATGCGGCGGTGACGGAGCGGGGCAGCACCCTGTCTGCAGGACAGCGGCAGCTGATCTCCTTTGCCCGGACGCTGGCTTATGAGCCCCGGATCCTGGTGCTGGATGAGGCCACAGCCAATATTGACACGGAGACGGAGAGTCTGATTACCCAGGCGCTGTCCACCCTGATGGAGGGGCGCACCACGATCATGGTGGCTCACCGGCTGTCCACGATCCAGCATGCGGACAAAATCATTGTCCTGCATCACGGCAGGATCCGGGAGTCCGGCAGCCATCAGGAGCTGCTGGCCCGGAACGGACTGTACAGGAAGCTGTATGATCTGCAGCTGGTGGAGGAATAGACTGAAAATAGAAGAGCAAGTAAAAAAGCCCCTGCTACCGGGAATGGCGGCAGGGGCTTTTCTTACGTCCTTGACAGACCTTTGTTTTTTCGTAAAATAATATATTTAGCGAAAGGCAATAGCTAGGTACTAATTTTTTTTGCATGTGTATACTACCATAGAAAATGAGAATAATCAATAGATTTTTGCGGAAATTTGTTGATTTTGTTATAGAAGCTGTCTTTTTTACTCTTTATGCAGTATTCATATTTTCTTTTATTCATGCCGGAAATTTATCCCATATTTTACGGTTTCTATATTTCTTTTCTATGCCGCAGGATGCATGATTTTTTTAAACCGTCAAAAAAATGGTGGGGAAAGGAGCCGAAAATGGCTAGAAAAGGCAGGAATATTTACAAACGCAGGGACGGAAGATGGGAGGGAAGAAAGCTCTATCCGAAAGAGTATGAAAGAAAGGGTTATATATCCTTTTATGGGCATACCTACAAAGAAGTTAAGGAAAAGATGGATAACTACCGGTTTGCGCCCGTGGGTTCTGGCCGGCAATCAGAAATGACGGTCAGAGAAATGATCAGGATATGGTTCTGTGACAATCAGAGCAAATGGAAAGATTCTACAAAATACAGGTATCAATTCCTGTTTGTCCGCTATATTCAGCCGGAATGGGGAGAAATGGCCTGTAAGGAGCTGCAGAATAAGCTGTTTCTGGAGTTTGCGAATACCCATGGGGATTTATCGGAATCCTATCTGAAGGATATATTTGGCATTATCATCCGCAGCTGCAGGTACATGAACACTATGTATGGAGCGCATTTTCCCCAGCTTCAGGTTGTGAGAAAGAACCATCAGTATGCCAGGGAAGCCCAAAAATCCGATTGCCCCATCTCCAGAAAAAACATGCAGTGTTTGGAGAGATATCTGTTAATCCATCTGGAGGACGATACCTGCGTGGGAATATTGATTGCCATGTATACAGGATTAAGGATCGGTGAATTGTGTGCTCTGCGGTGGGAGGATCTGGATCTGGAACAGGGTGTGCTGTATGTGCGTACAACGCTGCAGCGGGTCGGGCGGCTGGAAAACGGCGGGCAGACAGAAATCCAGATCTCAACGCCGAAATCCTTTTCTTCGCAGAGAAAAATTCCGCTGCCGGATATCCTTGTCTCCTGCCTGCAAGGCAGAGCGCATGCGGGAGAGGAGTTTGTCGTAAAGGGGCGGTATAAGGCGTATGCGGAACCAAGGACATTGCAGTACCGTTTTCAGGCTATCCTGAAAAACTGCGGGCTTGAGCCCTTTCATTTTCATATGCTCCGTCATCACTTTGCCTCTACCTGCCTGATGCAGGGCTTTGATTTTAAATCCCTCAGTGAATTACTGGGGCATTCCAATATACAGACCACACTGAATATTTATGTCCATTCCGATGATGCAAGAAAGAAAGCGCTGATGAGCCGCTTTTCCCTTGCCGAATAATTTAAAACGTCAGTTTTGCCGTCAGTCTTCGTAAAAAAGGCGATAAAACGGGAAAGGGGGAGGGTTTTCGTGAAATATATTATTTCACGAAGACTTTTTTTTATTCGCCGCAGGGAGAAAAGCTATGCAGAATGAGTATTTTGAAGAGCAGCAGTATACAGGGGATATGCCCACGGAAATCGTGGAACCGGAAGAATCGTTTGCGGAAGAGGACGTCTTTTATGCCAAATACCGCAGAAAGAGACGGCTCCTGATCTGTCTTGCCGCAGGGATGATTGCTGTCATTGCAGCGGCTTTGATCCTGTTTCTGGTCATGCAGCAGAAACAGGCTGCTTTTGCGGAACATATGATTATGGGGGACAAATACTATGCCGGCAATGATTATGAAGCCGCAGTCATGGCTTACCGGCTGACGATTCAGGACAAGCCCGGGGATGCCGCCGCATATATCAAACTGGCGGAGGTGTATATAGCCATGGGCGACTATCAAAGTGCGGAGGATATTCTGGCGGAGGGCTATCGGGCCACCGGCTCCGGGGAGCTCCTGCTGAGAATACAGAATCTGTATCATCAGGGTACGGAAGCTGCCGGGGAACTGACCCAGGAAGAGATGGAAGCGGCGTCGGCAGAGATCACCATCAATAATACCATGTTTGATTGGATTGCAGCTCTGGACTATTCCGGTTATGTACGGCAGTTCGGCAGCGCCGCAGTACAGGATGCGGGAAACGGCGTGCTGTCCCTGTCTTTCAGCGGTTTTGCCGGTAAATGTGTGTATTTCAATACATCGGGCAACGGATTTATCGTGGACACGGCAAAAAAGCTTCCTTATGCCAACAGAAAGCCCAACTATGTGGAACTGACGGGGCTGGGATGCATTTTCAACGGTTATGCCGGTGTGATGACCTATCCGAGGATTCAGGAACTGTTTGGCAATGGGGGGACGGTCAGCTATCGGGAGGAGCTGCAGCAGTACACCATTCATCTGGAGTACCGGAACTGTATCCTGGAAATTGCCTGTGATGAGAACGGCAATATCAGAGGCGCTGCTCCCTGGACCCGGATCTATGCGAAGTATGCAGGGGAGATCGAGGAGGAAACGGCAGTCGAGAATGCAGGAAAGTACAGCGGCTATATCAACAATGCGGTTACCGGCGGAGGGGTCAGGGCAAAGATCACCGTGCATGAAGAGAACCGCTATGGAGAGGTGGCTGCCACGGTGGAGTGCGGTTATGACGGCAGCTACAGTCTGGAGCTTTCGGAGGGAAAATATGTACTGGAGATTACGGCGGAGGGCTTTATCACGGAGTATTTTGACGTGAATATCCGCAGCGGGGATCAAAGGTCGGCGGTAAATTATGTGCTTTCGCCCGAGCTGCTTGCAGGAGAAATCCGCATTGTACTGGAATGGGGCAGTTCTCCTGCGGATCTGGATTCCCACCTGACGGGGCGTACCAGCTCAGGCAGCAGGATAGAGGTGGCCTATTACGCCAAGCAGGCTGCGGAAAGCGGAAAGATTGTGGCAGAGCTGGATATTGATGATACCAACGGATATGGTCCCGAGACAACCACCATTTATGACGCTGGCGGCACTTATGAGTTCCGGGTGCATGATTTTACCAATGGGGACAGCACTTCCTCTTCGGCGCTGAGCGCATCCCAGGCGGTAGTAAAGGTATATCTGCCGGAGGAAACGCAGCCAAGAGTCTTTTATGTGCCCGAAGGAACCGGTGTGTGGTGGAACGTGTTCCGCATTGAAAATGGGCAGATCGTGGAAGTGAACAGAATCGAGTAGGTGATCCGGCAATGCAGATTATTATTTTAGATGAGGAAAAAAAGACGCTGTGCGACTATATGGACAAATACAGTGACGAGCGGGATACGGTGGGCCCCTGTTTCTCAAGCCCTGAGAAGCTGTTGGAGTATCTGGCGGAAAACAGGGTAGGGGAGGAATGCCTGATCATTATGGCGATTCATTCAGCCGGTATGGCAAGGGAGTGCGAGGAGGCGATAGCGACCCTGAAAGCAACCCATGCGGATATTAAGCTGATCCTGTGCATGGGTGTGCTGAGCCGGTTAGAGGAATTATTCCGCCTGACGCCGGACTATATGCTTTCCCTGCCCATTGATGATCAGGCATTGCAGGAGGCTATAGAAGCCTGCAAACGGGAATTTGCCCGGCAGCAGGCGAAATATATTGCCGTCCCCAGAAATGGGAAGAAGCTGTATATTGATGTGGATTCGATTATCTATATCGAAAGCAGGGGACGGCTGCTGACCATAAATCTTGTTTATAACAGAGAGGTTGTTTTCTATATGCAGATGGGGGAGCTGCTGGAAAAGCTGCCGGAACATTTTGTCAGGTGCCATCAGAGCTTCAGCGTAAATATCCGATATGCCAGAGCCTACAACGGAGAAAAGATCCTTTTGCTGAATCGCAGGGAGATTCCGGTGAGCAAACGCTACCGCAATGAAATACGCCGGATCAGCATGTTCAGGTACCAAAAATAGCAGCCGCAGGTAATCATTTACAATGTTAAAAATAAAAAAGAGGAGGAAACGAAAATGAAGCGTTTCAGAAAAGTAACAGCAGCTGTGCTGGCATTTGTGCTGATTTTGGCTATGTCAGTAACAGCATTCGCAGCAAATGATGCGAATGAAGCAGTAAATGAAGCCCGAAAGGGTGTACTGCAGATCAATTTGCTGTATGTGGATCAGAATGGCAATGAGCATCTGATCCAGGGAGGCAGCGGATTCCTGATCGGCGAGACCTCCGGTGCAGATCACGTCATCACCAATGCCCATGTGGTGAATATGGATGACGAGGTCAAGCAGGCTGCCAGCGACTATTACGGAGTGGATTTCTTCAGCGGCAACATTAACATGAAGATTAAGGTGGTGGTGAAAAGAGATGTGGAGATCAGCGCAACCATCGTCAACCAGTCCGATGCCATGGATTTTGCCATTCTGAAGCTGGAGCAGCCCATCTATGACAGAGCGCCCCTGACGCTGAACTCAGACATGAATTCCGTGATTGCCACGGGGAATGTCTATGCGCTGGGATTTCCTGCAGCGATCGAGATCGCCCAGGATGCCACTTATTATACCAGCGATGACGTAAATGTGACTGCCGGTATCGTGTCCAAGACAACCACTTTGGACAGCGTGGGCTATATCCAGCACAGTGCAGCTCTGTCAGACGGCAACTCCGGCGGCCCGCTGGTAAACAATAACGGCGAAGTCATCGGACTGAACCGGGCAGGTGTGGATGATACCTATTTCTATTCCGTGCAGATCTCGGAAGTGACAGAGATACTGGATATGCTGGGAATCAATTATCAGAAAGCATCGGGCAGTGCCGGAACGCAGACAGAAGCCACGGCTGCTCCTTTGGCTGATGACCAGACGGTGCCTGTGGACAATCCTGTGGTTACCACAGTGGATAAGACCACTCTGTCCAGTGAATTGTCGGCGGCCCAGCTGCTGGATATGACAAAGTATACGGATGAGAGCGCTATCACATTATCGAGCGCTATTGCCAACGGCAATGCAGTAATTGCCAACTCCTCCGCTACACAGGCGGAGATCGACAATGCCCTGGCTGCCTTAAGGACTGCCCAGAGTAATCTGGAAGAAAAAAGCGGCATGAACATGATTATGCTTCTTGTTATCATTGCCGTGGTGGTCATTCTGCTGATTGTGATCGTACTGGTGGTGGTACTGTCCGGCAGCAAGAAAAAGAATGCGGCAGCCGCAGCGCCCCGTTCCACCTATCCGGGCGGGACACCGCAGCCGAATTACGGCCGTCCTGCGGCACAGAATCCTGGCGCCCAGGCCCGGCCCACAGCGCCCGTTACAATGCCCCAGTCCTTTAACCCCATGGGTATGGCAAGCGAGGGAGCAGGCGAAACCAGTGTTTTAAATGAGGGAGCAGGCGAAACCAGCGTACTGAGCGGCGGTGGTATGGGTGCATCCGCTTCTCTGACCAGAGTGAAAAACGGCGAGCATATCAACATCTCCAAGCAGGTATTCAAGATCGGCAAGGAGAGAGCAAGAGTGGATTACTGCATTCCGGATAACAATTCCATCTCCAGGCATCATGCCAGCATCATCAATAAGGGCGGCGTATTCTACCTGGTGGATATGAAATCTACGAATTATACCTTTGTAAACGGCAATAAGGTTGTGCCGGAACAGGAGGTAAAGTTAAGCAGCGGAGACAGATTTAAGCTGGCTGACGAGGAATTTGAATTCAGATGTTAAAAACATGAGGAGTTAGGGCTTTGGTCCTAACTCCCTTTCAAGGGAAAAAGAGGGGCAAATGAATTACTTAATCGCTGCACATACAGATATTGGGATCAAGAAGCAAACCAATCAGGATTCATTGCTGATCAAGGTGGCGGACACGGAATATGGACAGGTATGCTTTGCCGTGCTGTGCGACGGCATGGGCGGCCTGGCGAAAGGCGAGGTGGCAAGCGCCACCGTTATCAGGCATTTTTCGGATTGGTTTGAAAAGGAATTCCCAGAGATGCTCTACCGGGGGATAAAGCCGGAGCATCTGAAGAGAACCTGGGAGAACCTGATCTATGAAGTAAATTATAAAATCGGATATTACAGTGAACGCAACAATGCCAAGATGGGAAGCACGGTTGTGGCACTTTTGATTATCGGGGATATCTATTACATCATCAATGTGGGAGATTCCCGGGCATATATGGTTACCGGCGACAGTATCCTCCGCCTGACCAAGGACCAGACCTTTATTCAGAAAGAGATGGATGAGGGCAGGATGACCTATGAGGAGGCCAAAAGGGATCCCAGGAGGAACGTGCTCCTGCAGTGTGTAGGGGCATCCTCGGTGATCGAACCGGATTTTTATCTGGGGCAGATTAAGGGACGCTGCGTTTTTATGCTGTGCAGTGACGGTTTCCGCCATGTAATCGGGGATGCGGAGATACAGGAAAAGCTGAATCCCATGGCTTTGCCGGATGAGGAAACCATGCGGCAGAATGCAGAATTTCTTACAGAATTGAATAAGTTCCGCAAGGAGGATGACAATATCTCCGTGGCGCTTGTTCAGACCTATTAGGAGGACATCATGTTAGAGATAGGCTCCGTTGTGGATGGAAAATACAAAATACTGAGTAAGATCGGACAGGGCGGCATGAGCGTCGTCTATATGGCGATCAATGAGCGGGCCAATAAGACCTGGGCCATAAAGGAAGTGCGTAAGGACGGCGTACAGAATTTTGAGGTGGTCCGCCAGGGGCTCATCGTGGAAACGGATATGTTAAAGCGTCTGCATCATCCGAATATTCCCAGCATTATTGACGTGGTGGAGGATGATGAACGTTTTCTGATTGTCATGGACTATATTGAGGGGAAGTCCCTGCAGAAAGCATTAAAGGATTACGGCCCCCAGCCCCAGGAGGATGTGATTGAGTGGGCCAAACAGCTCTGTGATGCCCTGGGGTATCTGCACTCCCGCAGGCCTCCGATCATTTACCGGGATATGAAGCCTGCCAATGTGATGCTGAAGCCGGATGGCAATGTGTCCCTGATTGACTTTGGGACGGCCCGGGAATATAAGGTGGGGAGCACCGGCGATACCAGTGTCCTGGGAACCAAAGGCTATGCGGCGCCGGAGCAGTACGGCGGACAGGGGCAGACCGATGCCAGGACGGATATCTACTGTCTGGGGGCAACCATGCATCATCTGTTGACGGGACAGGATCCCTGCAGGCCGCCCTATACCCGCTATCCGATCCGGCAATATGATCCCTCCCTGTCCTCGGGCCTGGAGGAGATTATCATAAAATGCACCAATGACGATCCAAATGAAAGGTATCAGTCCTGCGCAGAACTGATGTATGCGCTGGAGCATTACAATGAACTGGATTCGGAATACAGGAGAAAGCAGAATTTAAAGCTGGGAGTCTTCCTGACGGCAGCGGTTGCGTCCCTGGCTTCTTTCACGGCAGCATTTGTTTTAAATCTGACAGCAAATCGGACCCAGGAGGACAGCTATAATGTCTATCTGCAGGATGCCAGGGGAAGTGCGGCGGCGGAGGATAAGATCGAGCAGTGCCATGCAGCGATTAACCTGGATCCCACCCGGGAAGAGGCCTATTTGTATCTGCTGGACGAGGTGCTGATGGAAGACGGAATCCTGAGCGCAGAGGAGGATGAAAGGCTGCGGGAGATCCTGGTAGAAACCAGCGCAGGCTCCAAGCGGACAAATGAAGCGGCATTTAAGACCAATGTGGCCAATTATGATGAGTTCGCCTATAACCTTGGCCTGGATTACTACTATTATTACGAGGATAGGGGCAGTAAATCCCAGGCGACAAAATGGCTGGATATTGCAGCCAACTCCTCCACACTGGAGAGTGCAAAGATCGAAAGGGCAAAGCGCCTGGGGGAGATCGCCGCATATTATTCCAGAATCGGCAGGGAGAACAAGGCGGGAGATGCGGAGGTCAGTTATCTGAATTACTGGACGGATCTGACGGAACTGACGCAGGGGGATCTGGTGGCGGTGGACAATGCCACCACAGCCCTGACCATGTATCGGGAAATGGCATACCAGATCGTTTCCTATGCGGAGAAGTTTAAGGCAGCAGGCGTTCCTGGAGAGGCCATGACGGCGCAGCTGGACAATATGGAGCAGCGAATCGCCGGAAGCGGTTTTGAGAACGGGACGCAGAGAGTGACGGAACTGAAAGAGGAGCTTCAGGAACTGATCGAGAGGGCCAGGTACATAGTGGAAATCACTTACGGGGGAGGTGTTTAGGGTGAATAGGGTTGTATTGACATCTTCTGCTGCGATTGAGCAGCAGATATCCGTCTACCGCACCTTATCTATGGTTTTTCTCATAGCGGGCTGTGTATTGCTGGCAATAGCGGTCGGGTTGTTTTTCTGGTTCCGTATCGCAAACATATTTGCGGTAAAGCTGGGGATTGCGGCGAAGAGGACCATTAAGGAGATCGAGGATGTAAATTCGGAAACCGGGAGAATGAATGTCCCGGCCAGAAGAGGCAGCAAGGCGGGGAAGAGAGCCGGAAGCGGCAGCGGCGGAAATCAGAAGTGGAACACCTCACAGCTGGATGCAAAGGGGACTGTCGTTCCGCCGCAGGCTGAACGGCAGGGACAGACGATGGTCAGTGAGGGGAGCGGGGAGACCTCCCTGCTGGACAGCGGCGCCTATGAAACAGGAGTGCTGGGAGCGGCAGTGTCCCAGGCGGTGAGTGAAAACTCAGACCTGAAAGACGATACAGAGGTGCAGATCGGTAAGTTTATTATCACCCGCAATATTGTGATGATACATACGGAAGAAACAATTTAAGGAGGAGCGGCAGATGGAAAGGTTTTGGACAAAGGAAGTCAGGCGGAGGATGGCGGCAATCGTATGCGCAGCATTGATGATTACTGCTGTTTTCCAGTATTTTTCTCCGGTTAATGCCCAGGAGCAGGAGGGAAATGTGTTTTATTTAGATCGGATTACTGTTACTGCTGATGAGGGGTCCGTATCGGATAACGCTATTGTCATTAGAGATGGTGAAAATGAGTTTGCGTTTGAAATTGATCAGAACGGCAAGCTTGTAAACAGCAATAATGTGCAGGGTGTGTCGGTGTCCGGCAGTGACGGACTGGTGTGGACAGGTGTTGCCAGTGATAAGCTGGATATTGTTTATAAGGGAAGCGATGTATATTTTGCAAGCGATCAGGTATCCATTTCCGGTAACGATCAGCAAACAGAGATCAATATTACGCTGTATAAAAAGCACACTCTGAATACAAAAATTTATATTCAGACAGCAGAATCCGGGGAAAATAATCTGAGCAGTGTGGACGGTATGGAGGTAACTTATACCAATCTGGATGATCAGTCCGTATCATCAGGTAATGCAGGTAAGCCTATTGATGCGAAAAAGAATAATGGGGGCTATCAGGCGAAAGTTACTTTGGGAGGTATTGAGACAACGGTAAATGCTGATCTGGATAACGATAATAATATTACTTACAGAGGCTATATAGAATATGGAACAGATTTTATTCTTAAGGATCGAGATGGAAATGATATTTCTGAAATGAATCCTGATAAATGCTATTATGTGTCAGAAATTGTTATTAAGGGAAAAGCCAAATCCAAGGATAATCCATTTAGTACATATACTTTGAAAATAGATGGGAATACGATCTGCGAAGGCAATATATTGGAAAATGATCAAACAATTTCAATTTCAAATTTGCAGATCGGCAGCGGTAATGCAGAAATTACGTTTAATTTTGCAGATTACAAGCTTCCGGATACATGTAACAACTCGATTGTATTTAAAATTGATAATGAAAAGCCTGTTATTAAGACGCAGGAATATAAGTTAGGCTCAGAGAGTGCTAAATTTCAAAACTTGGTTGCGGGAAGCAGGCTAATAGATTCCACGAGTATTTCACTGAGATTTACCGTTGAGGAAGCTAATGGGCTTCAAGAAGCTTATATCGTTTATTATGCAAATGGAGAAAAAGCCGATCCGGTTAAAATAGATGTACCTGATCCGGAAGAGGGTGAATATACCTTTACCTGGGAGGGATTTAAACCGGATGTAAGTTATACCAATCTGGGATTTCAGGTTATAGACCTGGCCGGAAATACTGCAGAATGGGGAAGTGTGGAAAATTATATCCTTGATCATACTGCACCGGTAGTATATGAAGTATTGTGGAGTTCTGATGGAGGTACCACGAAAGCGGAGATCGAAGATCAGAAGTCACTGCTGGCTCAAAATATTGGAGTAACTTTTGTTGTAAAGGAAGAAAATGGTATTTCTTGTGATAACGACCATATAAAGTTAAGTTATAAATATAAAAAAGATGGAAGTCAGGAAGAAGTATCGGAAGAAGTATCTCTGGATTCTATTACTATTGAGGATAAAAGGAATAGCAGTGAGGAAGGTGATTATTGGTTTACGTTTAATCTACCTGATAAAGATGCAGTCTATACAGACTTTATACTGCATCTTGAGGATGAAGTAGGTAACCACGGAGATGATTATACGAGTGATTGGACTGCCACAACGGATAATACGGCGCCAAAAATAAAAGAGGAAAGCATTTGGTGGGAAATTTCAGATGGTGATAAATTTGAAATTAATGACAATAAAATTAATGCATCTTCTGGAATCAAGTTGTGCATTCCGATAGAGGAAACTAACGGTATTGACAAGGAAGCAATCAGTTTACAGTATAAAGCTGATGGAAGCAGCCCGAATAATATAGAATGGACGTTGACTGAAGATGATATACTATCCTTTGTTCTGCCGGTTAATGCAACATACACAGACTTCAGCCTGACGGTATGGGATAAAGCAGGTAATGAAAGTACATACGATCCAGGATGGAAATTTGTGTTAGATAAAAAGGAGCCAGGGGTAACGGGTCAATGGATTA
>JAGANP010000265.1 GCA_017624175.1 Lachnospiraceae bacterium
CTCTGTGCAGCGCCCGGCGGAAAGAGTACCCAGATTGCCGGGGAGCTGCAGGGAAAGGGATTGCTGGTCAGCAACGAGATCAATCCCGCCAGGGCAAAGATCCTGTCGGAGAACGTGGAGCGGCTGGGAATCCGCAACTGTCTGGTGGTCAATGAGCCGCCGGAGCATCTGGCGGAGCTTTTTCCGGACTATTTTGACCGGATCCTGGTGGATGCTCCCTGCTCGGGAGAGGGCATGTTTCGGAAAAATGAGAATGCAGGGGAGGAGTGGAGCCCGGAGAATGTGGAGCGGTGCGCCGCACGGCAGGACGCCATCCTGGACTGTGCCGTGGCCATGCTGCGTCCCGACGGCAGGCTGGTGTACTCCACCTGTACCTTTGCTCCCGAAGAGGATGAGGGAAGCGTCAGCCGCCTGATCTGCAGACATCCGGAGATGAAAATTTCGGAGCCTGCAGAATGCCTTGGGGATAGGACAGAGGGAGCCTGGGGCTTTGCCCCCGGCCGCCCCGACTGGATCCGGAATCCGGCGCCGGGACTGGAGCGGACGCTCCGGCTCTGGCCCCACAGACTGCGGGGTGAGGGACATTATCTGGCAGTGCTGCAAAAGGAAGGCCGACAGGCGGCAGGGGAGGTTCGCAGCCTCTATGGAACCCAGCGGGGGATTCCGGAGAAAGAGTGCCGGGAATATCTGGAGGTTGCTGCGGACACGCTGAAGAAGAAGCCGGAGGGCCTGTATCTGCGGTTTGGAGATCAGCTGTATCTGGCGCCGGAGGGACTTCCCTCCCTCCAAGGGCTTCATGTGCTGCATCCGGGACTGCATCTGGGAACGCTGAAAAAGAACCGGTTTGAGCCGGCTCATGCTCTGGCTCTGGCCCTGAGTCCGCAGGAGGTACGTTACAGCTGTGCAGTCTGCGGTCCGGACAGGCAGGGAGAAAAGGCGGCGGAGCTGCCCGCAGCCGCCGCTTATCTGAACGGGCAGACCTTTGCCGCTTCCGGGGAAAAGGGCTGGTATCTGATCACCGTGGACGGCTACAGCCTGGGGTGGGGCAAGCTGGCCGGAGGCATTATGAAGAATCATTATCCCAGAGGATTGAGAAAAATGTAAATTTTCTCTTCTCATATGAATAAAAAAATGGTAAGATAGACAGGAAGTAACCAATAAAGGACAGGACGAAGAGATGGACAAGATTATTTTAACCGGGGACAGACCCACCGGCAGGCTGCATGTGGGGCATTATGTAGGTTCCCTGAGAAGAAGAGTGGAATTACAGAACAGCGGCGAATACAGTAAGATTTTTATCATGATCGCAGATGCGCAGGCACTGACGGATAATTTGGAAAATCCTGAAAAAGTGCGGCAGAACATTGTGGAGGTGGCGCTGGACTATCTGTCCTGCGGTCTGGATCCCACCAAGTCCATTTTGTTTATTCAGTCCCAGATACCGGAGCTGACAGAACTGACTTTCTACTACATGAATCTGGTGACGGTATCCCGGCTGCAGCGGAATCCCACTGTCAAAAACGAGATCCAGATGCGGAACTTTGAAGCCAGCATCCCGGTGGGCTTTTTCACCTATCCCATCAGCCAGGCGTCCGATATCACGGCGTTCAAGGCCACTACCGTGCCTGTGGGCGAGGATCAGCTGCCTATGATCGAGCAGGCCAGGGAGATCGTGCATAAGTTCAACACCATCTATGCACCGGTGCTGGTGGAGCCCACAGCCCTGATTCCCCAGAATGCGGCGTGCCTGCGGCTGCCGGGTGTGGACGGCAAGGCTAAGATGAGCAAGTCCCTGGGCAACTGCATCTATCTGGCAGACACCCCGGAGACGGTGAAAAAGCAGATCATGAGCATGTATACAGATCCCGAGCATCTGCAGGTATCCGATCCCGGCCATCTGGAGGGCAATACGGTGTTTACTTATCTGGATGCGTTCTGCAGGGATGAGCATTTCGAGCGATATCTGCCGGAATATGCCTGCCTGCAGGAGTTAAAGGAGCATTATACCAGGGGCGGCCTGGGAGACGTAAAGGTTAAGAAGCTGCTGAACAATATCATTCAGGAGGAGCTGGAGCCCATCCGAAAGCGGCGTAAGGAATATGAGAAAGATATTCCCGAGATCTACAATATCCTGAAAAAGGGCAGCGAGGCGGCCCGGGAGGTGGCAGCGCAGACCCTTTCAGAGGTCAAGAGCGCCATGCGCATCAATTATTTTGAGGACATGGATCTGATCAGGGAACAGGCAGAGCGGTTTGGAAGCTCCGTCCAGGGGGAAAACTAAGGCAGCTTTGCAGGCTTCACAGGAGCCTGGATAGGCCGGGATTCCGATAAGCATGGAGAGGAAGATATGAGGCGCAATTACGAAGAGGAAAGAGCATCTGCTCTGGAAGAAGAAAAAATAAATTCCATACAGGCTGTGATCGGCATTGTGGTACTGCTTCTGGTGGTAGTGATATTCTGCTTTGCGGTATGGAGGATCACTCATGCGGATCATTCCGGTACAACAACGGGACAGAATGCGGAAAATACCCAGGATTCCATTGCCGACTGGGACGGGCAGAGCACCACACCAGAGACTGTCGAGAGTACCGAGGAGGAGAGTACCGAGCCGGAGGAAAGCTCAGAACCCGAGAACGCTTTGGGCATGACCTTTGAGCCGGTGGAGGAGTATGTTACCGCCAAGGATGTGACCAATCTGCGCAGTGAGCCCAGCACGGATCAGGGGCAGCTGACGGTGGTTACTCAGCTGAGCAACGGGCAGAATGCCCGCCGGACAGGCATCAATGCGGATACCGGCTGGTCCCGTCTGGAGTATAACGGACAGGTGGTATATGCGGTGAGCCAGTATCTGCTTCCGGTAGAGGTGGAAATCGAATAATGGAACGAAAAACGAGCAGACGGCAATTTTTCTGCTCGTTTTTTATGCCGGAGGCTTCGTGCATGAATTTTCCCGGGCAGGTTATACTATCTTTCAAATAAGATCCACAGGGCAGAAAGGAAGTATAACAATGAATCATATGGTGGGAAAGTCCAGCGTGCAGCTGGAAAATCAAGTATACATTTTAAACAGCGCCAGCATTGTAGGAAAAAAAGAGGGGGAAGGTCCTCTGGGAGAACTGTTCGACATGGTTGGAGAGAACGATCTCTTTGGCTGCAATACCTGGGAGGAGGCGGAGAGCAATCTGCAGAGAGATGCCGTCTATATGGCGCTGGGCAAAGCCGGAAAGAAAGCGGAGGATATCCGGTTTCTGTTTGCGGGGGATCTGCTGGGACAGTCCATCGCTACCTCCTTTGGCATCGCTTCCTATCAGATCCCGCTGCTGGGCGTCTATGGCGCCTGTTCCACCTGCGGGGAGTCTCTGACCCTGGGGGCCATGACCGTAGCCGCCGGTTATGCGGACTATGTGGCCTGCGTGACTTCCAGCCATTATGCCAGTGCGGAAAAGGAGTTCCGTTTCCCTCTGGAGTATGGCAATCAGAGGCCCCTTTCCGCCAGCTGGACAGTGACCGGCAGCGGTGCATTTATCCTGGGAAAGGAGCGGGAGAACAGCCCCCAGGGGCAGCCTCCACGGGCTGCCATTACCGGCATGACCGTGGGACGGATCGTGGACTATGGGCTGAAAGATTCTATGAATATGGGGGCCTGCATGGCGCCCGCTGCGGCGGACACGCTGGCTCAGCATTTCCGGGATTTTGGCGTAACGCCCGGGGAATACGACCGGATCATTACCGGGGATCTGGGCAGTGTGGGACAGACCGTGCTGCTGGATCTGCTGCGGGAACAGGGCTATGATATTGCGGAGCAGCACATGGACTGCGGTATGGAGATTTTTGATGCCCAGACCCAGGATACCCATGCGGGAGGCAGCGGCTGCGGCTGCAGCGCCGTGACCCTTTCGGCCTATATCCTGAAACAGCTGGAGGAACATCACTGGAAAAAGGTGCTGTTTATGCCCACAGGCGCATTGCTGAGCAAGACCAGCTTTAATGAGGGGAAAAGCGTGCCCGGCATCGCCCACGCATTGGTGCTGGTGGCCCTGTAGTATTGATAAATATTACAAAAAGTTTAAAATTCATTAAGATTTTCAATATTCCTTGCATTGCCGAATTTTTTTTAGTACAATGCTTTACGAAAGAACAGGAAGGCGGCGGAATTCATGCGCAGGATGGAATTTAAGATGGAACGGCAGGGACTGCTGGAGGTAGGACAGGAAGTGACGGTCACGGAGGGGCTTCTGCCCAGCAATTATTACTATACCATTGATCCCTCCCTGGCCATGTCGGGAAATATTCCGTTTCGCTGCCGGTTAAAATCCCGGAAAGGGAAAGTCGTGGATATTCAGGAAAATGCCCGGGGCTTTTATGTAACGGCGGAGTTTGACGAGCCGGAAGTGGATGGGAAGTAACGAAAATGAAAGACAATATCGTTCTGATCGGTATGCCGGGCGCAGGCAAGAGCACCGTGGGGGTGGTTCTGGCCAAGCGCCTGGGTTATCGTTTTATTGATTCGGATCTGGTGATCCAGGAGAAGGAGGGAAAGCTTCTGCACGAGCTGATTGAGGAGAACGGTGTGGAGGGCTTCTGGCAGATTGAAAGCGCTGCTAACGCCGGGCTGGATGTACATAACAGTGTGATTGCCACCGGGGGCAGCGTGATCTATGAACCGGAGGCCATGGCGCATTTGGGGCAGATCGGTACTATCGTCTATCTGCAGCTGCCCTATGAGGAGGTTGCGGAGCGATTGGGGGATCTGGATGCCCGGGGTGTGACGCTGCGCCCGGGACAGGATCTGCCGGCGCTGTATCAGGAGCGCAGGCCCCTGTATGAGCAGTACGCCCAGGTGACGGTGGACTGCAGCAGTAAGCCGCTGCGCAGCATTGTGCATGAGATTCACGAGCTGTATCGCTGTCGTCAGGAATAGATATGGTGAATATCGCAGATACTACTTTTAACTGTAAATTACAGGAAGGAGTAGAGCGAATGGACTATATCAATGCTTTTTGGGTTGGCGGACTGATCTGCGCTCTGGTGCAGATCCTGATGGA
>JAGANP010000266.1 GCA_017624175.1 Lachnospiraceae bacterium
GCTGCTGGAGCGGGAATGGTACATCAACTGTGATATGAGCAAATACATCGCCTATATTATTGATACGTTGAATCATGATTCCTCCATCAGCGATCTGCTGAATCCCAACGAGAGGATTCAGAATATTGTCTCCAAGTATAAAACAGGGGAGCTTTAAATCAGCCTCCCCCTGCTGTGCAGACATTTGTATACAAACAGACTGCCCCGGGTATCGGATCATTTTCTGATCGGATATCCGGGGTGTATTATGCAGCAAACAGCAGCTAATACATAACAGACAATTTTATTTCCGGAACCTAACTGGCGTACAAATGTCAACTTGTTTTTATTAACAGGTTGACATTTGTTTCGCAGGATTGTATACTTGTTTTTGGAATTGGTTTACAATATAGGACAACAAAGGAGAAACAAAACATGAATACCAAGAAAATCGCTTTAGTTGGTCTGATGACCGCCGTTATCTGTGTGCTGGGGCCCATATCCTTTCCCCTGCCCATCAGTCCCGTTCCTATTTCTCTGGGGCTTTTAGGGGTGCTGCTGGCCGTTTATCTGCTGGGCATGAAGTGGGGCACCGTCAGCTGTCTGATCTATCTGCTGATCGGCCTGGTAGGCGTGCCGGTATTTTCCGGCTTTTCCGGGGGTGCCTCAAAGCTGTTCGGACCCACCGGCGGCTATCTGATCGGTTATATCTTCCTGGCGCTGATTGCAGGCTTCTTTATCAACAAGTGGACTACGAAATGGCCCCTGCATCTGGTCGGCATGGTGCTGGGCGTAGCGGTCTGCTATCTGTTCGGTACTTTGTGGCTGGGGCATCTGATGGAATGCAGCTTTATGGAAGCCCTGTGGATGGGCGTTATCCCCTACATTCCTGCAGATCTGGTGAAGATTGCCATCACTCTGATCCTGGGCGGTCTGATCCGCAAGCGGCTGATCAAAGCGGGTCTTATCGGCTGACCTTACCGCCATTCTCTTGTAAAGAAATGCCCCGGAACTCGAATGATTTTTATTCGTTCTTCCGGGGCATTGCATTCTTACATTATTTCTTTATTTTTGTTCATCCAGATACAGCTGAACACGTTTATGCAGCGTTTCAGCCGTCTCCTGGGCCGTTCTGGTTCCTGCAAAGAAAGGATCCAGTTCTTCCTCCATCATCACACTGATCTCTCCTAAGTCAAGGGCCGGGTGGGCATTCTCCACCAGAAACGTAAACTGTTCCCTTTGACTGTCCGCATAGACCGAGCTTCTCATCTCCTCCGGCAGCCACTGGTCATCTGGCTTTTCTCCCAGCTCATAATCAATGAGTGCCGCCAGGGCAGATTGATTGACAGGGAAATTTGCAGAAGTGTTTCTCCAGAGAGAATCTCCTGAGCTTATCATATCCTTAAATGTGTCATACATGACATATCTGGTTTGTGCCTCCTCCGAGATCAGATATTTCAGGAATGTGACAGCACCCTCTTTCTGCCCGGACTGACTGTTTACATAAAAAGCATTGGTAGTCAGATAGATGCCATACCCCTCCTCCCGGGGATACCCCAGCACCCGGATATTTGTGGTGCCCAGCGCATTATAGAGATCACGAAAGGAGCTGAAGCTTCCCATGCCATATGCAAAAAGCGGGGTTTCCGCAAATACATCGGATGACTGCAGTGTATTGTCCATATTGGTATCATATTGATATTCTCTGGCAAATTCCAACAATTCCAGAAAGGGCTGCTCATCCAGATGGGTCTCCCCTCTTTCCCAATCAATATAGGCCTTATTAGAGCGATCCGACAGGGCATACTGCAGAACGAGCTGGCACCCGTATAAGTATTTTTGAAGTACTTTTGCATCCGAACTGCGTATCCTCTCCATCAGCTGCTCCATTGTCAGTGATTCCACGCCCTCCATGTCTGACGCCCGGTAAGCAGCTAAATCCACTCGGAAATCATAAGTAATCCCATATAGCTTACCATCCAAACGGCCGGTCTCCATGATTTTCTCCGAACACCCCATTTCCTCAAAGCCCAATCCGTCCAGGCATTCCAGATAGCCATTTTTCACCAGAGCTCTGCGTTCCGGAAACACATCATCCGCCAACAAATCCGGTCCTCTTCCTGCTGCCAGTTCCATCTGCAGCCTGCTGCGGAAAGTATCTTCATCCTCTCCCTGTTCCGGAAGAAGCACCTTTACAAAGTAGCTGCTGCTCTGTCTGTTGAATCTGGCAACCACATTTTCCAGAGCCACATTCTGCATGGGCAAAGCTAGCGTAATCTCCTGTCTATGGATGACCGTATCCCGTTTTGCCAGATCATAGGTCAGCAGCAGAAGTTCTCCATCGCACTCGGCAAAAATCTGCAGAATCTGCCCCTCTCCCCGACACATTCCATAGAGGGTGTCCAGATAGTATCCGTGATCCCCATAATGGTACAGCTCCCGGAAGCCATCTTCCTCCATGGCCCAGATGCCGCTCCTGTCCGTAATACACAGAAGGCCTCCCTCTGCATACGCTGCCAGATAATCCAGCTCCTCTGCTCCGGTCAGCATCTGCTTCTCTCCGTTGCTGTCCCACAGGCAGGGCTGTTTTTCTTCATCGTAACCGTATAGATAAAAGGGGGACTGGGCATCCGCCTGTACACCGCCAAGCACCCAACCGGTAACATTTATCGTCCCCTGCTCTTCAAGCTTCTTATCATAGAAAGTAACCTTTGCATATGCTTCTTCCGGGCTATACTGCTGCCCGTTATTTTGATAAGTAATGAGATTTCCTGAAAAGTCCAGCAGTGCTTCCCCGCTTAATTGATCATTCGGCATTTCCCCGTCTGTGAAAATCTCTCCTACTCCCTCCGGTTCCAGAACAGCCAGCCTGATCTGGTTTTCTCCCATCCTTACCATACAATACAGACCGCCGTCCCGAGAGGGAATCGCCGCACGAATCCCCTCATAAGTGACTCCGTCCCTTTCGAAGCTTTCCCTTACCTCCACAGCTGTCCATTTCTGGCTGTCATTAGAAAATATCTGCCGATATACACCTGCGTAATCTGCCATACTTTCCGCATAGACCAGCGTAAGCTGATGGATACCGCCACCATATAGCTGCGGTTTGCCCTGAACAGTAATCTTTGCATCCCCTGCCGTCTCACGCATAGCCGCTTCCCAGTCCGGAATCACATACTCTGTCATCGGGCCGTCCTCTTGATCAACCAGAGAATCTTGAACGTTCTCCTGGATATCTCTTTCCTCTGTGGTCTGGCCGTCCATCTGGCAACCACCTAAAAATAGGATAATTGACATCCAGACCGCCAAACTGCGGGATACTATCTTACTCCTACTGATTTGCATGACTCAGGTTCCTCTCATAATACGCAAATAGAATGATATGTGCGAGTAACTCCATTTCTGTTTTCTTTGGCACCGCATGCACATTTCCATACTTCATACTCTGTCCTTGCGCCGCTAACTATTTCCATTATATATTATTGCATCTATTTTTTCAAGTTTTATTCCATATTTTATTATTGTCATCCTTTTGCGTATTTTCTATTATTGATTGGAATACATCGACCTCTTGCCATTCCTCTCAGATTGTGCTACACTGTCTTTCGTTGCAGAAGCCTCAAATCCAAGGTCGATGGGCTTACGAAACCGAGTGTTCGAGACCTTCCACTCGTAAAAAAAATACTAGAGGAGATTACCATGAAAAACAGTAAGACACTTTTTATCACCCAGGCGGCCATCATTGCCGCCCTCTATGTAGTGCTGACCCTGCTGGCTAATGCCCTGGGGCTGGCCAACTATGCGATCCAGCTTCGCGTTTCCGAAGCGCTTACCATCCTGCCCTTTTCCCTCCCTGCTGCCATACCCGGCCTGTTCCTGGGCTGCCTGATCAGCAATCTGCTGACCGGCGCCATTATCTGGGATGTGGTCTTCGGCAGTCTGGCTACTCTGCTGGGCGCTGTGGGCACCTATATGCTGCGCAGGGTAAAATGGCTGGCGCCCCTGCCTCCCATTATTGCCAATACCATAATCGTACCCCTGGTGCTCTATTTTGCGTACCGGATCCCCGGCTCCATCCCCTACTTTATGCTGACCGTAGGCATCGGTGAGATCCTTTCCTGCGATGTGCTGGGCATGCTGCTGCTTTTCGTACTGCAGAAGTATAAAAAATACATTTTCCCCGCTGCTGCGAAGCCAGAATCCCCGCAGCAGTAAGCCTGCCGCTTCTGCAACTGCCGTAGGCCTGACGAAACCGCCGGTCCCTTTATGCTGACCGGCGGTTTCTTATGCTCTGTTTTTCCTGCTTCAGTTGATATATTTTTTCGGAAAGGCATTTTTATACTGGGACGGGGTCATCCCCTCCAGCTTTTTAAACGTCCTCATATAATATTTTTCATCGGGAAAGCCGCAGGAATAGGCTGCCTCCTTGATACTGACATTGCTGCTCAGCAGCAGATTTTTGGAAATCTCGATCCGGGTCTTATGCAGAAACTGTACCAGCGTATAGCCCGTTTCCGTCTTAAACAGAGAGGACAGATACTCGGCATTATAATGAAACGCCTCTGCAATATCGTGGACCGAAATCTGTCTGTGACAATTAGACCAGATCCAGTCCGAAGCTGCCGATACCACCGGTGAAGTCTCCCTGGGGCCGCTGCTCAGGCTGTCAAGATACTCCTGGGTAAGCTCCATCAGGAGCAGACTCAGAGAACAGGACAGCAGGGCGCCCGTATACAGCGCCTGCTGCCGGGAATAGTCCGTCAGCTGATGAAACAGAATGTTTACCCGCTGGAGACTTCCGGCCGTACCGCACTCCGGCAGGCAATAGGCATATCTTTCCGGAAAAGTTTCCTCCCC
>JAGANP010000267.1 GCA_017624175.1 Lachnospiraceae bacterium
ATAATTCCTGGTTCCGCCAACAATAATTATACACTAACTTTTTATATAACAGTTCAACCATAAGAGCGCCCTCAAATGCATAAAAACTACTTCATCAGTTCATGAAGCTTACGGACCGCTTTGTCAATGCCGCCCACCTCATTAATGATCCCCATTTTTACGGCCTCCTGCCCCACCAGGATGGTTCCCACATCCTTAGTCAGCATGCCGGTCTCCATCATCAGCTCCTCCAGACGGTTCTTGCTGATCTGACAATGATTGCAGACAAAACCGGTGATCCGGTCCTGGATCTGCTTAAAATAATCAAAGGTCTGGGGCACGCCGATGACCATGCCGTTCATCCGCACCGGATGGATCACCATGGTTCCTGTGGGCACAATATAAGAGTACCGGGTGCTGACGGCGATGGGCACTCCGATGGAATGACTGCCGCCCAGAACCAGGGATACGGTGGGCTTGCTCAGAGAGGCCAGCATTTCTGCAATGGCCAGGCCGGCTTCCACATCTCCGCCCATGGTATTTAAGATCACCAGTACCCCGTCAATATCCTGACTGTCCTCAATCGCCGCAAGCTGGGGCAGGATATGTTCATATTTCGTTGTTTTGGAATTGCCGGACAGATTATCATGTCCCTCGATCTCACCTATTATGGACAACAGATGAATATTTTTATGATCCGCATTGTGATTTAAGGTAACCTGGCCCGTCTTCTCAATGCGCTCATCCCGATGTTCTTCTTCCTCAATGCGTTTATTTTTCTCACTCATAATGATCCCCCAATCTCCGGTCTCGGTAATTTCGCAAACAGATAAGAAAAGAACCCATTACGGTTCTCCTCTTATCGTAACCAGATATGTGGTTTTCATTCTTAAAGATCAAAAATCAAAATCATCTTTCGGATCCACTTCAATATCAAAATGCATCTGGGAATCCTCGGGCTGCACGGGATAATCCATGGTCTTCTTTACATGCTTCCTGGGCAGAGGCAGAGGATTCTCAATAAACTGCACCTGTTTGGGCGCCTCCTCCTGCTTTTCTTCCGCAGGCTCTTCGGGACTGCTCTGCCCCGGCTCCGCCTCCGGCACGGCCATGCGGACAGGCTCCCGGGAACTGACCGTTTCCTCGCCGGTCTCTTCCGGAGCTTCAGCGGTATCCAGATCCACCACCACCGTTTCCGGCACGCCCGCCGTTTCGGCTCTCTTCCCCTCATCCCGAACAAACAGCTCGCATAACGCCACACCCGCCAGGCCTGTCATAGCAAAAAACATCTGATAGCTGCCGTTCATATTGGGAGTGGTGAACCCCAGAATCCGCAGCATGACCATTGCCAGCACCAGCAGAATCCAGGAAGAAAAGATCTCCCCGTCCTTACGGCGCATGAAAGTGAAGATGCCCAGGCTCATCAGCACCAGCAGAATGACGGTCTCCAATCCGCTTTCATGGAAAAAGAACGCATAATCAACTCCCTTAAAGCCATAGGTGGCGCCCCAGGCTCCCAGCACCCGTCCAAAGGTAGCGCCGCTCATGGAGCTGTCCAGCAGAACCAGAAGACAGAATACTCCCGACATGGTCAGCAGGGACAGCAGAAGCTGGGCCGCCCACTTCAGGCTGCCCTTTTCCTCCCGGTTCAGCACCGGCAGGCCGCACAGCAGAATCACCAGCGTGAAGCCGGCAACATCCGTATATCCGGCAAAGGCAGTCAGCGCACCGCAGAGCACGGCCAGAAGCCAGGTCAGTACCTTTCCGCCGGGCACTGTGCTTTTCCATAAATACTGCGCAATCACCCACAGTACCGCCGCATAGAGACAGAAATACAGCATTTTCGGCGAGTAGGTCATACCCGCCTTTATCGAACAGGGCGATGCCATCAGAAACAGCAGGGAAACCAGCGCCGGTCCTCTGCCGGAGAGGCGTCTCACGGCAAAATAGGCGATCACCGCCCCGATCAGCTGCAGAACCAGCTGCAGAACAACCCCTGCCATCCACTTGTTTCCCACCAGCCGAAACAGCCCGTTCAGCAGATAGAGGTAATAATAGATGCTGCCCTGTACCAGCTGCAGCCGAATCTGATCCTCCGTCACCTTGGATACCTCATAGTAGGCTGCTTCTTCACCTGCGCCGCCGATCATCACCACCCGCAGCACGATGCCCGTGTTATTAGGGTTTTCGCTGATGGGGTCGCAATGCAGAATCGTCACCGTGGCGGCCCCGAGGGGGAAGCTGTCTCCCGCTTCGGGAATGGTGACAGACAGCCCATGACCCGCGACGATTTTCATGAAATCGCGG
>JAGANP010000268.1 GCA_017624175.1 Lachnospiraceae bacterium
AAAACCGCCCAACCCACCAAGCACCTCCGGCCTCATGGTCTCCTTTACATGCTTCTTCATCAATTCCACCGATTTATAACCAGCTTCAATATCTACACCAGCGTTCTTATAATCCATTTTTCAATCTCCTCATAAAGTATATATCTTTTACCTGCTCCTGTCTGGCAGAGCCAGGGTAATCTCTATTTCTTCATACCTTCTGCATAAGCCTTATAACCGATTTCCTGGAGCCTAGCATCCTTTTTCTGCACCTGCTCTTTCAGTCCCTGACTGTACTTCTTGAGCTTCTCCAACAGCTCCGCGTCAGCGGTTGCCAGAATCTTAGCCGCCAGCAGACCCGCATTGGCGCCGCCGTTAATGGCAACCGTCGCCACCGGAATGCCGGAGGGCATCTGCACGATGGAGTACAGGGAATCCCTGCCCCCTAAAGAAGTGGTATGCATCGGGATGCCGATTACCGGCATGGGAAAAATCGCTGCACACATGCCCGGCAGATGGGCCGCCATGCCCGCACCTGCAATAATTACCTTAAAGCCCTTTTCCTCTGCGCTCTTTGCATATTCAAAAAATACGTCCGGCTCCCGATGGGCGGAGATAATGGTCATCTCATAGGAGATTCCCAGCTCCTCCAGCACATCGGCTGCCTTTGCCATGATGGGCATATCCGAATCACTGCCCATTACAATACCTACTTTTGCCATAATATCCTCCTCATGCCTGACTGAATCATTCTAACAACAGTGTACTAGATTTAGTGCCGGTATGCAAGCGGTTTTTGTATATATTGTGATAATGGTACATCACCCCTGTTTTGCCTGATCCAGCGCTTCATTCAGCGGTTCACAGCCCGGCAGCACAAAGCGGCCCTCCGCAATGATGGGAATCCTGGTGCCGTCCTTTTTTACAGCGGTCAGCTCGCCCAGCTCGTCATAGGGAATCGTAATATCCGTGTGGCAGTTGAAATAAGCGGCCGCCGGATCCGAATGGCGCAGCAGGGATTTCTCATTCTCTCTGGCCACGATCTCCTTGCCGTCCGGGTTATATACGGCAATATCCTCGGTATGGGAATAACAGGTATCTCCCACCGCAAAATGGGGACCGGTCTTCTCTGCAATCAGAATGGGCATCTTATCCTCAATGCCCCATTTGCGTGCCACCACATAGGCGGTGGTGTTGGTGCCGATGGCAAACTCGCCGATAGGCAGCGTCTCCCGATGGAAGAGCACATTTTCCTTAATAAAGCGCTTCCCCTCCTGTGCATCCGGGAAATTGGTGCAGCTGTAATCCTCCACCATGCCGTCCCGGAAGTTTATCGTGAGATTCCGATATTCCAGTCCGTTTAAAAATACCCGGGATACATTCAGAACGCCGTTGGTTCCTGCCAGCACCGGAGAGGTAAATACCTCGCCCACCGGGATATTCACATCCGCCACACAGTTTTCAAAGATGGTCTCCTTCTCCGGATTCTGAAGCTTCCACAGGTTCACGGTCAGCTCCGTGCAGTTGCCGTTCATGCCCCGAATCTCCACATGATCCGCCGTATCCAGGGCGTCTATGATATGCTGCTGAATCCTGCGGTATTTCATGTAATCCAGCGTATTGACTGTAATCGTATCGGCAAAGATCTCCCGGAAATGCTCCCCGATCTCCGGTACCGGGAATGCAATGATCGTAAAGCTGCGCTCCTCGGACAGAATATACTGCCGGAGGACCTCCTGGGACTGATTGCAGTACTCCACCCACTGCTTCTGCAGTTCCTCTGACAGCTTCACCGCCTGGGGCTTGCTCACCGGCGTAAAGGGTTCCTCGCCGAAGATCTCCACTACTGCAGGCCCCGCATACTCTCTGGCGGCCTGTTTATAATGCTCAAAGGCAGTCCTGTATACCTCCAGCTTGCGCTGTGCCAGCGCCTTATCCCATACCAGCGCCCGGTCGTCCTTGTGGTCATAAGCAAACTGCCTGTTGGGATTTGCGCCCTCCAGGCCTACCGTCTGCATGCCTGCCAGAATACCCGGCTGATATCTGCGGACCACAGGCTGAAGTCCCATTTTGGCAAAATTCTCCAGCGCCTTCCGCAGCATCCGTTCAAAACCGATATGATAATACAGCTCCACCGTCTTTTTCTTCGAAAGATCCTTGCCCGTCACTTCAAAACCAATCCGATAGCCCTCGGTATAGGTATCTGCCATGGTATCAATGGTCTCCCGGGGAAGGCTGGCCAGAAATCTGGCGGTCTCCAGTTCATTCTCCGTCACATATTCTCCGTACCGGTACAGATAACGGACATCCGTCAGATCAGCGCTGCGGATGATTTGAGCCGACAGGCTTCCCTCCGGGCATACCATAGAACGAACCGACTTCTCCGCCTGAATATCGGAATAGTCGCTGCAGTACCAATATACGATCTGACGTATGGTTTCATAGGCGGGCAGCTGTCCGTCCTCCTGCCGCTGGTTGGCAAAAGCACTGTAGATCTCCACAAACAGCTCCATGCGGATCAGCAGATCCTCCAGATCCTGTTCCGCTGCGGCTACAATGCCGCCCCGCAGTTCCCTATAGACGGCGGACAGCAGCTGTCCCCACTGTTCGCCCGCTTTTTCCACTGCATAAGCAGGGTTCCCCCAGCTTTCTTCATAATGCTCCGGCAGAATGTCCTCATACAGGCAGCGGTTCCACTCCTGCAGCTGCGCCATATCCGCCTGCTCCAGCTGTCCCCCTGCCGCAAAATCATAATACCCGCTTACCTTTTGCAGGAAACCGGCCATCCGGTGAAAATATTCATCCAGAGCCGGATGCTCCAGACTCTCCGCTGCAATCTTTTCCAGCCGTTCCGATACCAACTCATATCTCTCCTGCAGAAGCTCTGCATTTTCACACTGTATCTGTTCCATCAATCTCTTTCTCCTCTCTTCTGCGCTGCCAACGCCTTATTTTCCTGCGCAAACTGTTTTACACATATGCCGCCGCATACAGTATCCCGCTGATCATGGCCAGGCTGATCCCGTTTAACAGAATCCCCAGCCAGCCAAAGAACTTGAACCGGTCCGTTTCCCGCACGGCCAGTATCCCCAGCACCAGGCCGATCAGGGACAGGAGCATGGCAAACACCCCGGTGAAGCCGTATCCCGCAGGAACATCTCCCTCCCTGCTGTAGGACAGGACGGTCACCGCCGCCAGCGACACAGTACATAAAACGCCAAAAACCGTAGACATAACGGCTTTCTGGGAATGCTTACGGTTCGTGAACATATAACTTCTTTTCTGTGACATGTCTTTTTCTCCTGAAAATGGGCATGCCCGCCGACGGGAACGCCCATGTCCTTTCTGACTTCCGATTAAAAAAGAATCTTTGACTTGCCTGCAAGCAGTCTGGCACCTCCGATAATCATCAGAATCCCGCTGGCCAGCCCCACTACCAGCGTCACCACCCCCACTGCAATATTCAGGGCGCCTGCACCTTTCATCACCTTATACACCTTTTCTTCCATATTTCTGAACACCTCTTCCCTTCCTGCGCCTGCAACTTCTCCGCTGCAGACATCAATACTCCGTCCTCTTGATTATGCCCCGTACTGCGCATAATAAGCATCTATCGCCGCTTTCAGTGTATCATCAATCAGCACCTCTCCCTTATAGGGCCTGTTGTACAGATGCTCGATCACCTCTTCCATGGTGACGATGGCATTGGCCTCAAAACCATATTTTTCCCGGATCTCCTGCAGAGCGCTCACCTTACCGCCCAGGCCCTTTTCCATACGGTTTAAGGATACCATCAATCCCTTGATCTCCACGTCCGCCTGTCCCTTCAGGATAGGGAAAGTCTCCTCAATGGACTTGCCGGAGGTGGTCACGTCCTCAATGATCACGACCCTGTCCCCGTCCTGCAGCTTGCTGCCCAGCAGGATGCCCACATCCCCGTGATCCTTGACCTCCTTGCGGTTGGAGCAGTAACGGATCTCTTTGCCGTACAGTTCGCTGTAAGCGATAGTGGCTGCCACGCTCAGGGGGATCCCCTTGTAAGCAGGCCCGAACAGTACGTCAAAATCATCCCCGTAATTCTCATGGATGGCCCGGGCATAATACTCCCCCAGCTTCTTCAGCTGCGCTCCGGTCACATAAGCGCCCGCATTCATAAAGAAAGGGGACTTTCTCCCGCTCTTTAAGATAAATTCGCCGAACTTCAGCACCTTGCTGTCTACCATAAACTCGATAAATTCCTGCTTGTAGCTTTCCATGGTCTGTTCTCCTTGTATACCTGATATTTGTTTTATCTTAGCATACTCCCGGGGGTTTTTCAATCAAAAAAGCCGTCCGGCTTCCATATATCTGTACGCCTTACCCACAAAACGCTCTGCAAAAGCCGGGTTGGAGGGGTAATACAGGTGGGGAAAGCCCATAAAACAGTTCTCCCCCACCAGCACGCAGGGATAGCTGCGCCCGGTGACGGGCTTGAGGGCCAGACAGTCCTGCCCGTTATTTTGGCTGTCAAAATAGTGGAACTCATGTCCTCTGATGTGCTCCCCCGGGGGCAGAAAGCAGCTCTGCTTCTCCTCCAGCTCAATGTATCCGAAGCGCACCAGCTTTCCCCGATCCGCACATTCCGCCTCCAGCACCCCGGCCATGGGATATTCCCTTCCCTGCCGGTCCGCAAGCCGGGAGTGCAGATACAGAAAGCCGCCGCACTCCGCCACCACGGGCATGCCTGCCCCGACAGCCTGTCTGACAGCCGCCAGCATCTCCGTATTGCCGCTCAGCGCCTCTGCATAGAGCTCCGGATAGCCCCCGCCCAGCAGAAGACCGCAGCACCCCTCCGGCAGCCTGCGGTCATGAATCGGAGAAAAATATGCCAGCTGCGCCCCCTTTTCCTGCAGCATACGAAGATTTTCCGCATAATAAAAGCAAAAGGCCTCGTCCCTTGCCACGGCGATTAACGGCTTTCTCCGGCTGTCAGAGCCTCTGCCTGCACCGGCGGCCGTCCCCTCCGCCGCAGAAAAAGAAGGATCGCACGTCAGCTCCTCTGCCTGCTGTGCAATCCGCAGGATCTGCTCCACAGACACGGTCTCCTGCAGCGCTTCGGCTGCGGCCTGAAGCTGCTCTCCCGTATGCGCCCGCTCCCGGGGCAGCACCAGTCCCAGATGCCTGCTCTCCATATGCAGCCGGGGATTCTCCGGAAAATATCCCACCACCGTAATCCCCAGCTGCTCCTCGATCAGCGGCTTTATGGTCTCGTAATAGGCCTTGGACATTCTGTTTAAGAGAACGCCCCGGATCAGTTTCTCCCGGTCATAGGCCAGAAAGCCCGCAATCATCGGGATCACCGAGTATCCCATCCCTTTGGCGTCCACCACCAGGAGAATCGGCGTCTTCGTCACCCCGGCCAGATGATAGGAGGAACCCTCCCTGCGGATACCCCCAAGTCCGTCGAAGAGTCCCATCACCCCCTCCAGCACGGCAATTTCCTCCTCTCTCCGGTCTCTGAGAAAAAGGGCCTTCGTTTCCTCCTCCCCGGTAAAAAAGGTATCCAGATTGCCGGTGGGAATCTGCAGCACCTCCCGGTGGAACATGGGGTCGATATAATCGGGGCCGCATTTATAGGACACTGCCCTCTGCCCGCTGTTTTTTAAGGCCTGCAGCAGCGCACAGGTTATGGTGGTTTTGCCGCTGCCGCTCTTCGGTGCGGCGATCATCACCCGTCTCAGCTTCATGGCTCCCTATCCTCCTTATCGCTAAAATCAAATGCACAGATCCAGACCGGATTTTCGGCCTGCTGCAGATGATAGCTGCCTGCTTTCCTGACTCTGCTGACCTGCATCTGTACCATCTCCTCGTTTTCCACGGGATACTCCTCCAGCACTTCCCGCAGCTCGCCGACGGTCTCCAGGGTGACGGCGTTGATCACAATTCGCATATGGGGATTGCGCCGCTGCAGAGCAGACAGGATCTCTTTCAGCCTGCCGCCGCTGCCGCCGATAAAGGCATGGGTGGGCACCGGCAGTTCTTCCAGTCCCTCCGGCGCCTGGGCCGCAATCACCGACAGATTTTCCAGAAACAGCTTCTCTTTGTTTTTCTCAATCAGTGCCACCGCCTCGTCCTTTTTCTCTATGGCATATACCTGAATATCCTCCGACAGGGCGGCGATCTCTGCGGCAACAGAACCCGTACCGCTGCCGATATCATAAACCACTGCCCCCTGATGCAGCCGCAGCTTGCAGATACTGACCTCCCGTACCTCTTCCTTGGTCATAGGCACCCTGTCCCGGATAAAGCCCCCGTCTGCCATCCCATGGGTCAGCTTTCTGGCCGCCGCATGGGGGTTCCTGATACAGCAGGTATACAGTCCCTCCTCCCGGATCTCGCAGCACTCCCCGGGGGTCAGCCTCCAGATCTGCTGCTGGGGATAGGACAGCTGATACCCGGCCAGAATCTCACAGTCCGTCATCCCGGCTTCCAGCAGAAGCTCTCCCAGCCTCCGCATATCCTCCGCTCCGGACATCAGCAGAAAGGTCTTTTTTTCTCTCTGAAGCCTGCGCACCAAGTTCGGCAGCTTCCTGCCGTGCATACTGCAGACGGCGCCGTCCTGATAGCTCTCCCCGATACAGGCTGCCAGATACGCCACCGAGGAGATTCCCGGCAGGATCCGCAGGGTGGCCGTCAGCGTCCCCGCCTCCACCTCCCTGCGCAGCGCTTCGTACAGGGACTTACAGCCGCTGTAAAAACCGCTGTCCCCGGAGAACAGAATCACTACTCTTCCCGTCTCCAGGGCAAAGTCCTCTGCCTGCAGCTTCTGCAGATAGGGGATGATCTCCCGGGCCCGGTAAAAGGGCTTTTTCTCCCGCCGGGGCTGAAAGTCCGCAAGCAGCCTCTCTGCGCCCAGCAGGATATCCGCATTCTCCACGGCCCGCAGCACCTCCCGGGTCATGCCGTTTCTGCTGCCCATGCCCATCCCCGCCAGCAGGATCTCCAGAGGCACCGGCCGCAGCAGCCTGCGTCCGCAGAGTGCCTCCAGTCTGCGGCATACCTCCGCAAAGGTAAGCCCCTCATCCGTCTGCGCATGCCCGATCACATATACCAAAGTGCCGGTTCTGCGGGCGGCCTCCAGCTTCTCCTCATAACCGCCTGCTCTTCCGCTGGCCTTGGTCACCAGCACGCCGATCTGATACTGCCGGAGAATCGCCTCGTTCAGCTGCGTGGTAAAGGGGCCCTGCAGAGCCAGAATATGCTTCCCGCCAATCCCCTGCTCCATACAGAGCTTCAGGCTCTCCAGCCCCGGCAGCACCCGGACATAGAGCCGTTCCTTTACCGCCTGGGAGGCGCAGAAGCAAGCCAGCTCCTTACTGCCGGTGGTCAGCAGGATGTTCCCCTCGGTCTCCTCCAGGGCTTTCGCACAGTCCCCGCTGTCGGCAAAGCAGCAAATCTCCCCGCCCTGCGGCCCTGCCCCCGTCTCCCGCCGCAGCCGCAGGCAGGGGATATCCAGCCCCTGCAGCGCTCCCCGGATATTGGCGGTAATCACCTCCGCATAGGGGTGGGTGGCATCCACCACTGCGCCAAAGCCCCCCTCCCGGACAAAATTCCGGATCTCCTGCTGATCCATCCTGCCCCGATGCACCGTCACCAGAGGATGGGCTTTCAGAACGATCTCTCCATATTCGGTGGCCACGCACAGGGTATGGACAATCTCCGAAGCCGCCAGAAGCTCCGATAATTTTCTGCCCTCAGTTGTCCCCGCAAAGATCAGTATTTTCGGTATCTGCATTTTTTCCCTTTCCATGCACGGCACAGGCTAAGCCTGTCTTACTGCATTCCCTTGTATTGGAGGTACACTTGCTTTCCGCAGGATATCCCCGCCTGGTGACCAGCTTTTCCCCGATCCATACGGAACCGGAGCTGCCGATAAAGACGGTGGTAAACATATTCACCTGCGCTTCCCGCAGCTCTCCCAGCGTGCAGGTTACCGCCCTTGTGCCCTCCCTGCCGATATTCTCCACATACCCGCAGGGCCGCTGCGGCTCTATGGTGCGCAGCAGAATATCGCAGGCCCTCTGCAGATAATCCCTGCGCTTATGGCTGGCGGGATTATAGATCGCTATGACAAAATCCCCCGCCGCAGCCGCCTCCAGCCGTCTCTCAATCTTTTCCCAGGGGGTAAGCAGATCGCTTAAGCTGATTGTGCAGAAATCATGGTTAAGAGGCGCCCCCAGCACCGCTGCGCCGCTGCAGGCCGCCGTAATCCCGGGGATCACCTCCAGTTCAATATCCGGATAGTCCCTGCCCATCTCATACATCAGGGAGGCCAGCCCGTAGATCCCGGCGTCCCCGCTGCCGATCAGGGCCACCCGCTTTCCCTTTAAAGCCTCCGCAAAGCAGAGCCTGCAGCGCTGTTCCTCCTGACGCATGGGCGTGGTCAGCAGTTCCTTTTCCGCAAAGCGCTCTCCCAGCAGCCGGACATAGACCGTATAGCCGATAATCACATCCGACTGCTCCAGAGCCTGCAGCGCTTCCCGGGTCATCATCTCTTCCCGTCCCGGCCCCATACCGATAATATAAATCCTATTTTTCAAAGCTTATCCTCCACTCTCTCCGGGCAATGGCAATGGTCATGCCGTCCCGGGCATGCTTCTCATAGACCAACTCCCCGCCGGGCCCGCACGCCCTTAAGGCAGCCCGTTCACAGACATTGTCCGTGCCCACCTGCTCCCTGACAAATGCAGAGGCATGAAATACCCCCTGCACCTCCTGCAGCTGCCGGGCCGTATAGGTGTAAAAGGGGATATCCGCCTTTCGGCAGAAGGCCAGCAGCCCCTCCTCCTCCTTTTTCCGGTCAATGGAGGCCAGCGCCAGCAGCTGACGGCTTTCGATCCCCGCCTCCCGCAGACTTTCCCGGATAAAGGCGTCGATCTCCTCCGCTTCCTTTCCCCGCTTACAGCCCATGCCGATCACATGGGTTCCGGGGCGCAGCAGAAGCGCAGCCTCAAAATTTCCTTCTTCCGTAGTAATGACCAGATCCGCAAACTGCTCCGGGGGATAGGGAATCCGGCGGATGCCCTCCGGCAGGGTCGTGTCCGGCTCCATATGTCCGTCCTCTACAGACATGGTGATTTCTTCCCCGGCAAGCACTCTGGCGGTTACTCTGGCGATCCCCTCCCGGTTTTCGATACGGAAGCCGTTTTTTTTGGCAAAAAGGTCCACCGCAAAACGGCCCTGCAGATCCGTGGCCGTCGTAATCACCGGTATGGCTCCCATTCTCCGAGCCAGCTGCCCTGCGGTCTCATTGGCGCCTCCCATATGCCCGGAAAGAATGGGAATCACATAGGTTCCCTTTTCGTCCATCACCAGCACCGGGCTGTCGTGAAGCTTATCCGTCAGATACGGCGCTATGGCTCTGACCGCAATCCCGCAGGCCCCGATAAAGAGCAGGGTATTTTTCCGCTCCATCTGCTCCCGGGCCCACTGCCCCACGCTCTGGGGGGCAAACCGGACAGACGGCGCCGTCCCGGTCCGGGCCGCCGTGCATCTGGTAAACAGGAGAACCTCCTCTCCCTCCCACACTTCTGCAATTTTTTCCGAAAGGCGTATGCCCACTTCGGTAAAGCTAATGACACTCAGACTCATGACTCTCTTCCTTTGCCTGTCGGAATCCTGTGGTAAAATCCGCTGCATACAGCCTGGATTTCCGGTAATGCTGATGGGTGATGACCTCGCCCACCAGAACCAGCGCCGTCCTGGTGATACCGTGGGCTGCCGCCGTCTCATGCAGCGTCCCCACCGTGCACACATAGGCCTCCTCCTCCGGCCAGGTCGCCTTATAGACAATGGCCGCCGGGGTCTCCTGCCGCAGGCCCCCGGCCACCAGCCTCCGGCTCAGCTCCTCCAGCATCCCCGTACTGAGATAGATCGCCATGGAGGCCTGATGTGCTGCCAGGCTCTCTATACTCTCCCGGGAGGGAACGGCGGTCCGCCCCTCCATCCTGGTAATAATCAGGGTCTGGGAGATCCCCGGCAGGGTATACTCCAGATTCAGAGACGCCGCTGCGCCGAAGCAGGCGCTGACGCCGGGACAGCTCTCATAGGGGATTCCCCGCCGGTCCAATTCATCCATCTGCTCCCGGACCGCTCCGTAGATGCTGGGATCGCCGGTATGCAACCGGACAATGCATTTCCCCTGCTCCTGGGCCCGCTGCATCAGGGCAATTACCTCCTCCAGCGTCAGCAGGGCGCTGTTATGGATCTCGCACCCCGCTTTCGCATACTCAAGAAGCTGGGGATTGACCAGGGATCCCGCATAGATTATCAGATCCGCCTGCTCCAGCAGACGCATTCCCCGGACCGTAATCAGATCCGCTGCTCCCGTTCCTGCTCCCACAAAGTAAACCATTCTGCCGCCTCCTTGCTTTTCGCCAGTTCTCCCCACTCGTTTGCATACATAATACAGTCCACCTGCAGCTTCCCCTGGGTCCGTCTGTTTACATAATAACAGATCCGCTCCATGGCCAGGTCCATGACCTGCTGCCGCCTGCCGCTCTCCTCCAGAATCCGCACTGCCGCCTCGGTGGTCACGCAATCCAGGATCCCGCAGACCTTTTCCGGTTCCACGCCGACCCTGACGGCAAAGGCGGCCAGCAGCTCCATCCGGCAGTCCCCCTCCCGGGACTGGGTATTCATAATCCCCCCCGCCACCGTGATCAGCGTGCCGATATGTCCGGTCAGCAGCAGCCTCCGAAAGCCCAGCTCCACTGCCATATCGGCAAGCTGATCAAGGTGGCGGGGGGGCTTATGAATACCCATTCCCGGGCGGGGGACTGCCGGATGGAGCTGCTGGCCGCCTTTGCCGTCAGG
>JAGANP010000269.1 GCA_017624175.1 Lachnospiraceae bacterium
CATGATTTCCTCCAGCGTGGTCTGCTCCACCAGCATTCGGGGATATTTCTGCACAGCGGCTTTCCGATCCTTTACCAGCGCCTCTGCTCCATAGGCATATGTCCTTGCGGAAATGATATCCGCCGGATCCAGCAGCTCCAGATCCGATCTGCTGCATTTCAGCAGACCATGGGTCTCCAGCAGCTCGTCCTTGTTTCCCTGCAGCACGATCTTTCCGTGGTCGATAAAGACTATCATATCCGCAATTCTCTCAATATCGCCGGTGATGTGGGAGGACAGCAGTACGGTGTGGTTTTCCTCCATCACATATTCCTGAAAAATCTGCAGGATCTCATTGCGCACAATGGGATCCAGACCGCTGGTGGGCTCATCCATCAGCAGAAGCCGGGCCCGGTGGGACAGTGCCGCCGCAATCTGCAGCTTCATCTGCATTCCCCGGGAAAAAGCGCCGCATTTTTTCTTTCCCGGCAGGGAAAAACGCTTCAGGTAGCCAAAGAAAGTATCCTCCTCCCAGTTTCGGTAGACATTTTTCATCATGCGGTTAATGTCAATCGGCGTCATGAAATCATGAAATCCCATCTCGTCAAAGACAACGCCGATGTCCTCCTTCAGGGCCGCTCCCTCCTGCCGCATATCCTTTCCAAAGACGGTGATCTCTCCACTGTCACGCCGAATACTGTCCAGGATCAGCTGAAGGGTGGTGGTCTTGCCTGCTCCGTTCTGCCCGATAAACCCGCAGATGCAGCCCTCAGGCACGGTAAAGCTCACCTGATCCAGTCGGAAATCCCCGTAGTCCTTGCTTACCTTTCTAAGCTCCAGTACATTCTCCATGCTTCCCTCCACATGCATATCGCACTCTGCGCCTGCGTCATCTGCCATCCGGCTCCCTTTCTTCATACAGGATCCGCAGACGCTCCTCCAGCTCCTCCGGCGAGATTCCCGCCATCCGGGCCCTGTCCGCCGCCTGCTCCAGAAGCTCCTCGATTTCACAGAGCGCAGCCTCTCTCACTCTTTCCCGGCTGATACCTTTCACAAAGCTCCCCCGGCCCGTGTAGGATTCGATATACCCATCCTTTTCCAGTTCCTCATAAGCCCGCTTAGTGGTGATCATGCTGATCCGCAGCTCCTTTGCCAGCAGACGCATGGAGGGAAGTGCGTCCCCCTCCTTCAGCTCCCCCCGGATGATCAGCGCCTTGATCTGCTCCTCAATCTGCTCATAAATCGGCGTGTCCGAATTGTTAGAAATAATAATGTCCATACTTTCCTCATCTCTAATTGTATATATATGATATACACATTATTTACAATTTGTCAATAGAAAAACAACAAAAGAAGACTGCCGAAGCAGTCCCCTTTTTCTCTGTTTTTCGTCCGTTACTCCGCATAAGCCCAAGGCACCGCCACATAATAATTGCCGAACTGCTTTATGGAAAACCGGGCCGGATCATAGTCACCGATCCGGTCGGCCCTGACCACATAGACAATATCGCAGCTATCCTGAATCAGATCCCCCTCGGCATTGCAGAAATGATAGCGGTCTTCATAGGAGATCTCTGCTCCCCGGAACACATCGGTTTTGCCCTGATAGTACTCTGCGTCCATCTGCAGGGCAAACATGGTCAGGATCTGGCTCACATACCAGGCGCCGTCAAACTGGGAATCCGGGGTGATATAGTAATAATCCCCCTCCAGCTCCCCCGCATATTCCACCGCTTCAATAAAGTCTGCGAAAAACCGGTCCTCCATCTCCTGGGCCCAATCCGTAAAATATTGATGAAAGAACAGGATCGACAGCAGCCCGTAGACCGCCGCCAGCCCTGCTGCCAGCTGCTTCCATTCTTTTACAATGGTATGGACGGCCAGCCCCGCAAAGGCAATATGACAGTAGAAAATGACGTTGATCCGGTTGATATTCACGTTGTTGATAAAGAGCCCCGTCAGCAGGGAGGTTCCCCAA
>JAGANP010000270.1 GCA_017624175.1 Lachnospiraceae bacterium
ATACCCTGATCTCCTGCATCATGAAATATCTGCCCTATGGGCCGGCTTTTTATGATGAGGATACCATCACGGATCAGCCCATGCGGCAGATTGTGGCGGAGCTGATCCGGGAGAAAGCGCTGCGGCTTCTGGAGGAAGAGATTCCCCACGGGATCGCCGTCAGTATCGAACAGATGCATTACCGGAAGAAAATCTGTGATATTGAGGCTACCATCATCTGCGAACGGGATTCCCATAAGGGGATTATCATCGGCAAGGGCGGCAGTATGCTGAAACGCATCGGCTCCGCAGCCCGGCCGGATATTGAAGATCTGCTGGAGATGCAGGTGAATCTGCAGCTTTGGGTCAAGGTGAAAAAGGATTGGAGAGACAGCGACTTCCTATTGAAAAATTTTGGGTATAATCCCAAAGATATCCAGTAGCCTTTCCTGCGCATAGAAAAGACAAAAAAGCGAACCCTATACTTATCAGCAAAAGAACAGGGGGCGCAGATATGCAAGAGATATCAGAGAGCAGCGAGGCGGGGCAGGGCAGCAGTTTTTACTGGCAGAGATTTGTGAGCACTGGGAGGGTGGAGGACTATCTGCGGTATTCCAACTGCGGGGAATCACAGCAGGCTGTGCAGCGGCAGTCAGGAGCGGAACTACATGCAGGAATTTATCATGGTAACGGGAATGATATTGAAACAGACGCCTATCGGTGAATATGATAGGCGTATCTGTTTGCTTACAAAGGAAAGAGGAAAGATTTCGGCGTTTGTCAGAGGCTCCCGCAAGCCGGGCAGCCTCTTAAGCAGCGCCGCCAATCCTTTTTCCTTTGGCGTCTTTAAGCTATATGAGGGGAAAACCTCCTATAATGTGTCGGACGTGGAGATTCAGAACTATTTTGAGGAACTGCGGAAGGATTACATAGGGGCCTGCTACGGCATGTATTTTGCGGAGATTGCAGACTATTACACCCGGGAAAACAATGACGAACGGCAGATGCTGGGACTTTTATACCAGTCCCTGCGGGCGCTGTGCGCTCCGTCCATTCCCAATGAACTGGTGCGGTGTATCTATGAGATCAAAAGCATTGCGGTAAACGGGGAGTTTCCCGGTCTGCGCCGGGAGAGGCCCTTGGAGGAATCCACGGTATATGCCCTGGAATATATTGTTTCCAGCGGCATCGAAAAGCTCTATACCTTTAATGTGACCCCCCAGGTGCTGGCCCAGCTGCAGGAGGAAGCCCAGTGGTACTGCCGCAAAATCATCGGGCATGAATTCAAAAGTCTGGAAATTCTGAAAACTCTCTGTTGAAAAAGCGGCCAAAGTCGGATATAATAAGGGATATGTTTTAGTTTTGCATGGAAAGGATACCGATTATGAGGAGTAGAAATAGAGTCACTATAGCGCTGGCACTGGTCGGCGTCTGCCTGCTGTATCTGGTCGGCTGCGGCGAAGAAGCGGCGCAGCAGCCTATCAGCGCTTCGACTCTTGTGCTGGAGGCGGACGGAAGTTTTACCCAGTGCCGGGTAGAGTCCTTTGACCGGGAATATTACCAGCTCAGCGAGCTGGACAGTATGATCCGCCAGGAGGTACAGGATTTTGTAAGCGGAAAGGGCGGGCAGGATGCCGACGGCGGACAGCCGGTGCGTGTTGAGCAGGTAAGCTATCTGGAAGAGGACAGCAGCCGGGTGATGGTGGCGCTGCATTTTGCGGACAGCCAGGTCTATGAGGCATATGCGGCGGAGGTGGATCAGCAGCCCCGGGAGCTGTTCTATGGCACGGTGCGCCAGGCACAGGAGCAGGGCTATGATCTGACAGGAAATCTGCTGGACGCCAAAAAGGGGACGGTCATTACCCTGGAGCAGTTGGAGAAATATATGGATAAGCCGGTTCTGGTCTTTGCAGATGCCCTGCAGATTCGCTGCCCGTCCAGGGTGCTGTACTGCAGCAGCAATGTAAGCCTGAACGACGCCGGTTATGCGGAGGGTACCGACGAGGGTCTGAAGTATATTCTGATGAAGTAACTTAAAATATGAGGAGGAAAAAGTATGGAAAAGACAATGGAGAAAATCGTCGCACTGGCGAAATCAAGAGGTTTTGTGTATCCCGGCTCTGAAATTTAGGGCGGGCTGGCAAATACCTGGGACTACGGCAATCTGGGCGTGGAACTGAAAAACAATGTAAAGAAAGCCTGGTGGCAGAAATTTGTGCAGGAGAGCCCCTATAATGTGGGTGTGGACTGTGCGATCCTGATGAATCCCCAGACCTGGGTGGCCAGCGGTCATCTGGGCGGCTTTTCCGATCCCCTGATGGATTGTAAGGAGTGCCATGAGCGTTTCCGTGCAGATAAGCTGATCGAGGACTTCTGCGAGGAGAAGG
>JAGANP010000271.1 GCA_017624175.1 Lachnospiraceae bacterium
TACTATCCTGACAGTATCCATCAGCCGGAGTTCCCCTCCTGCGTGTTCGGAGAGGGCAGGGATTATGAGGCAACCACCGTATATCGTTTTGAATAGGGAAAAATGTCGAGGGGTTTCCTGATCCTCACGACAAGGAATGATAAAATACCTCCCACACCCATGCTATATTTATAGCTGATATCGGCTGTAAAGCATAGGATGTGGGAGGTGTTTTTTTATGGAATTGCCAAAAAATATTACACAGATCGGAGAAGCGGACCGTACCTGTAAGATTTATGTGGAGGATTATGTGGTATCTTACATGAAGCAGCTGAGCCGCCAGACAGAGGACAAAGGGGCGACCATCGCCCTGTACGGCAAATGTACCAAGGAACAGACACTGTCGTATTTTTTTATTTACGGAGCCTGCCGGATCCTGTCGATTAACCGGGAGGTGCGTCATCTGTCCCAGGCTCAGAGCCAGGAAGTGGAACGCATGCGGCAGCGGTATTTTCCCGAATATACATTCCTGGGCTACCATATTTTTGACGGAGAAATGGTGGAGGGCATGCATATACAGGAACAGGATACCTGCCGGTACATAAAAGGATATGCCTGCTTCTATGAGAAAAATGACAGTATGCTGGCTTATATGTTGGACAACCAGTCCCAGGAGCATGAGCCGGAGCAATACGGCCAGGAGAAATATGACAGAGCCCGGGCCCGGCAGGAGGAGCGGCGCAGCCAGTATGAGCAAAAAGGGCAGCGGTCCAGAAATGAAGCGCCCGCCGCACAGCGGCAGAGACGTACCGCCGGAAAAGAACCGGACAAAAAGCCGGGCTCTTCCGTAAAAATGATGCGGGTATCGGCGGCAGCGGTTTTTGCGGTGCTCTGCCTGGCGGGGGTGGCGGCTATCGTGGGAGAAAACAGCGACGGTTCGCTGGGAGATCAGGCCCGACAGCTCTTGGCCCAGATCACAGACCCAAAGCCGGAAGAAAGTGAGGGACTGCAGGAAAGCGAAGCTGCCGAAGAGCTTTCAGACGTCCATAATTCCGGCACATTGGTGGCGGAAGATAGTCTGAATGATGCAATTCTGCAGGAAAATCAGCAGGTGACAGCGGTGTCTGGACAAGCAGTCACAGGGGAGCCAGAAAGCGCAGAAGGACAGACGGAGGAGTCCCAGAGCCAGGAAGCCGGGGCGCAGCAGGAGACACAGGAAACGCAGCAGGAATCCTCTGAGAATGCGCAAGTTCAGGAAACACCGCAGGATCCCGGTGACCAGGAGGAGCAATCCCAGGAGGAACAGTCCGGGGAGGCACAGGATTCCGGCACGGATCAGGATGTGCCGGTTCAGGGGCCCTCCATTTCAGATATTGAGGCCCAGCAGTCCCAGCCAGTGGGCTATGTGATCCAGGCGGGGGATACCCTGATCGGCATCAGTACCAGGCAGTATGGCGATGACAGCCATGTGCAGGAGATCTGCGAACTGAACGGGATCGCCAATCCCGATAATATTCAGATCGGACAAAAAATTCTACTCCCATGAGGGAAAGTATGGTATAATGATTCTGCTACGCAGATACGGGAAAAAGCATGGGAAGAGATAGGGTACTTGAGAGGTTGTTATATGGCAGAAATCAGGAGCTTTCGGGCAGAAAAAGAAAAAAGAGAAAAGGGGCAGGCAGATTACCAGCAGAAGATCCGGCATTATCGTTTGTCCCACCTGTACAGAATTCTGCTGGTGGCGGCAGCTTTGATTGCCCTGATCGTTCTGGTGGCAATACAGTATAAAAATCATATTTACACTTCCTATGAGGTCGTCAGCTCTACGGAGGTGGAAGTGGTGAGCGGAACGGTGAATATGGCTCTGGGCAGCCATATTCTGACCTACAGCAATGACGGCGCCCACTGCACGGATGCCAAGGGCAATGTTCTGTGGAATCAGACCTACGAAATGCAGAATCTGATGATTGCTACCAACGGAGATGTGGTCGCCATCGGAGACTACAACGGCCGGGAGGTATACATACTGGATTCGGAAGAGAAGCTGGGGGAAATCAGTACTACGATGCCGATCCGCAGCATTGCGGTGGCCCAGACAGGTCGGGTGGCAGTGGCAGTGGCGGATACCAAGATCACCTGGATCTATATTTATGATCCTGACGGAAAGATGCGTTTTGAAATTAAAACCACGATGAATCAAAGCGGCTATCCGGTGGCTTTCAGCCTGTCTCCCAATGGTGAGCTGCTGGCTCTGTCCTGCATCTATGTGGATTCGGGAGTGGTGAAATCCCGGGTGGCTTTTTACAATTTCGGCCAGGTAGGGGAAAATAAGAGCGACTACTATGTGAACGGATACACCTATCCGGACTGCGTGATTCCCACGATCCGCTTTATGACGGACAGCACGGCCTATGCAGTGGGGGATGACCGGCTGCTGTTTTTCTCCGGCGCCCAGATCCCGGAGCTGACCAATATGTATTTGTATGAGGAAGAAGTCCAGGGCGTCTACAGTAATGAGAATTATCTGGGACTGCTGTTCAGAGGCAATTCCGCAGAGGCGCAGCATAAGCTGCAGGTCTATCGGGAAAATGGGGATCAGGTGGATGATTTTCTGTTTGATATGGACTTTGAACATTTATTTTTCGGGCAGGACAGTTTTACGGTTTATAGTGAACAGGAATGTCTGATCCGTACTTTCAGCGGCGTGGACAAGTACCAGGGAGAATTTTCCCAAACGGTGAAAGTTATGATTCCCCAGGGCAACAGCTATAAATACCTGATTCTGACCAATGATTCGATTGATGCGATACAGCTGAAATAATTGTCGGGAAGGGAAAACAGCATTGCCCGGAAAACGGACGGAGAAATTGGCGGATGCAGGGCAGTTATTAATTGCCCGGCAGAGATGGCGCTGGAGGGAGCGGTGCGGAGCTTCAGATAGGAGAGATACAGATGAATATTATGCTGATTGTTGTTGCGATATGTGTGCTGGCGAAAATTGCGGACGGTTATAAGAAAGGGATGGTCAAGGAGATCATTTCTCTGGTAACGCTGATCATCATGGGAATCATGATTGTACTGATCAGCAATGGCCTGCACAGTTATATGGAAAAAGAAACTGTCGGGGTGATCATTGCCATTGTGCTGCTGGCTTTGCTGGGCATTGTTCACCATTTGCTCGGTGTGGTTTTCTTCTCGGCCAAGATGATCTCCAGACTGCCGGTGATCCATTGGGTCAACAAGCTGCTGGGCGCTGTCTTTGGAGCGCTGGAGGTTGTACTGATCCTGCAGATCGTTTTTGTATTCATTATGTACTTTGGCCTGGGAATGGTCGGCCAGCAGATTCTGGAATATACCAGGGAAAGTGTTGCGCTGACCACGATCTACCAATATAATGTGGTTGCCAAGCTGGTAGAAAATCTGATGAGCCAGCTGCCTGTCCTGTCAATATAAACCGGATAAAAATTTTGGAAAAAACTTTCAAGAAAATTGTTGACAATGGGAAAATGGTGTGGTAATCTATAAAAGCTGTCGCAGAGATGACTCGCTGACAGCCACAGTTCTTTGACAAATAAACAGCAATGCAACCCTGAAA
>JAGANP010000272.1 GCA_017624175.1 Lachnospiraceae bacterium
CCCTGCTCTATGGGATTCTGTACCACCTCACTGGAGGGATAGTACATATACCCGCTGCCGGAAAAGGCGCTGTAAAAGCTGCCGGTCTCCACCGTTACCCGCTGGTCGCTGTACTGCCTGGCCGTATCCAGCAGCACCACGTCCCCCTCTCCGAGTCCGGACAGGATCTCCGTATACGCCCCGTCGCTCATGCCGGTGCGGACAGCGGTATAGACATTCTCCTCCCCCTGCACCACATACACATAGCTGCCGGTATCGTCCTTATGCACGGCGTCTTTGGGCACGGACAAGGCCTGCTCCCGCCGCTGGTTTACCACAACAATGGCCGCATAGTCCCCCATGCCGACCTCCTCCGTATCCCCCTCCAGATAAAAGGTGGTATACACCTGTTCTCCCTGGGAGGTCAGTCGGGTATACTCCTCGGTTTCCACCGGCACATAGGTAACCTCATAACGCCTGCCGTCGATGACCGCATAGATCTCCTGGGCTTTTGCCGCCGTCGCCTTATTGATATACTCGCACTTCAGCAGCTTCCGGTCCGTATCTCCTACGGCTACAATCGGGGTATCTCTCTGGATATTGTCCCCGTAGCTCCTCTCGCCGATTGCCACCACAGCTCCGGCCATTTCGGCATGAATGGTAACGTCGCTTTTCTTCTCCTGCAGGAAAGCCAGCTGCTGCAGAGCATAGGCATGATCCAGCTCATATAATCCGGTGCGCTGCTCCAGCTGCTGCAATGTGGTATTGACGCAGTGGCTGGTTATGCGGTACTGGCCGTTCCACTGGTTATATTCCTGCTCCCATTGGGTATAGGCAGGATTGAGCACTGGCTCTTCCTCTGTCTCCCCGGTACCCGTTCCGGCATCCGAACCGCTGACGCTGCCCTGCTGCCCATCGGCCTGCCCCGCCTCCAGATATTGCTCCGGCTTCTGTTTTTCCAGGTTTCCCACAATGGACTGCAGCTGTTTTACCTTTTCCTGGGGCTCTGCCAGGTCCTCCCGGACCCCGGCCTCATATTCCGCAAATTCCTCCTCCATCTGCCGGATCTGCTCCTGCAGATCGGCAATCTGCTGATCCAGCTTCTCCGTATCGGAAACTGCCAGCACTTCCCCTTTCTCCACCGCTTCACCGGGAAATGCGCTGAACTGTGCCAGAACAATATCCTCTGTAAAACCGTACTCCTCCACATAGGGCACCACCGTGCCGGAATATACGTCGGCGTCATACAGGTTCCGGCAGGCAGCCGCCTCCCCGTTGCCTGCAAGTCCCGCCGGTTCCAGCAGCGTCACCGCCTCTGCCGTCCCCTCTGTTGCCGCCGCTTCCCCGCAGCCGGCCATCACCGCAGCGAAACAGCATACCGCAATCAGGCCAATCCGTTTTCGTCTCTTCATCGCAGTATGACCCTCTCTCCCTCTGCTAATCCGGACAGCACCTCCACCGTGCTGTCCCCGTAAAGCCCGGTTTCAATCCATTTTACCTCCCGCATCTGATCGGCGCCCAGCACATAGACATAATCCCTGCCGTCCGCATTATGCACTGCCGATGAGGGCACGCACAGCACCTGACTCCGCTGGTCCAGAATGACCGTCATGGAGCCCGTAGTGCCCACTTCAATCACCGCATCCTCGCCGCCTGCCGCCAGGGCAAACAGCTGCTGTTCCCCCCACTTTTCCATCTCATGGGGCACCAGCGTATATTCTCCTGCACCGGAGCCGGAGGTGATCTCCATGGCGATCTCCACACCTTCCTGAAAACAGTCCGCATACTCCGGGGCCTCTGTCATAAACAGGCATTCCGAGCCGTCAATAATGGTGATGACCTCCTCGCCCCGCACAGAGGTGGAGCCCTCCAGCCCCTCCCGGATATAGGATACTGTGCCGGTTATTCCGGCTACCAGACGGCTGGCTGACGCTTCACTCTGCAGCAGCTCCAGCTGCAGCCGGTCCAAATCAATGGCATCCTGATAATCCTCTCTGGCATAGGTATAGTTCTGCTGCACCTGGGCCACATTTTCCTCCAGACGCTGGCGCTCCGCCTGGGACTGTCCGCTCTGATACAGGAAATTCAGCCACAGAGAGGATATTTCATAGTCCTCATTGATCCGGCTGTACTCCAGCTGCAGCTGATTGCGGGCAATCTGATACTCCAGACGGGCGATATCCTCCTGGCGGCTGCTGCCGGAGAGCTCTGCCAGCACCTGGCCCTGCTCCACCGTATCCCCCTCCTGCACATAAACCTTATCCACGGATTTTCCGCTGATGCCGAAGCTCAGGCTCTCCTCTTTCAGCTGCTGGTAGGTACATTTGATCCGCTGGGTCTTCTGTACATCCCCCAGAGTAACCGTGGCCATCTCATAGCTGATGGGCTCCGCCTCCTGCTCAATCACAAGCAGGGTATCCTCCTGATCCGCTGCCTGTCCGCAGCCGGACGCCAGCAGAGCCGCTGCCAGCAGACCTGTCAGGGAGAGCTTCCGCCCTATTCTGTTTTTCCCGTTCTGCTTTCCTGTCTTCATCTCCACAGCCTTTACTTTATTCCCTCTCCGATTCACCTGTGCCGCAGCGGAAAGAAACCTTCGGCCCCAGATAGGACTGCTGCAGCTTTACCTGGGGCTTATGGATCAAAATCCGCTCCAGCACCACACCGGCCTCCAGAGCACCGACC
>JAGANP010000273.1 GCA_017624175.1 Lachnospiraceae bacterium
CCTTTATTATTGGGAACCTGCCAAAAATAATTATTGCCTGCCGAATTGTAGACAACCTGACTCTCCGGTATATCCAGCCTGACGCTGATCTCATAAGACAGCATCTGCTGACTCTCCAGGCTCAGCAGATAATTGACCAATTCCTTTACTCCCGCCTTTTCCATGGCAGTATGATTGACCACCAGCACACCATAATCTGAGAGATATTGACAGCTGCCCGTATCGGAGGGATATCCCACCAGATTTGCATTATCTCCCATTTTATCATAGATATCACATAAAGCTTTCATATTGTACATATAATATCCAATTCCCAGATATTCTCCCTCGATAAGAGGAGTAAATCGGTTCGTGGGCGAACTACTGTTATTCGCCTTTTGGGTCATTTCCTTTACCAATGTCAGAAGCTCCCGAAATTCCTCACTGTCAAATCTGCAGTTTCCATCCTTGATAAAAGGCGAATTCCCGATATCCATCCCTATCAGATAATACATATTATAATCATAAGTGTCCTGTCCCGTTATATCCAGAAACAATCCCGACGGTTCGCTCTGGTCCTGCATTATGGACAAAATATCCTCCGTTGTCCAGCTATCCTCCTGCCAGTAATCTCTGCTGGTCACCAGTGTCATGACAGCCACTGACAGGGGAACTGCAACCAATTCCTCATCATAGGTGCCCATCTGGAGCACTCCCGGAAGCAGAACCTCCAGAGTATCCTGGGATATAAGCTGTCCCAGATCCCCCAGTATCCCCTGGGTCTGTAAGGACTCCATATCCTGACGGGTCAGAAACAGGATATCCGGCCCATTGCCATTGGCCGTCTCCAGCAGGAGCCTGTCAGCCTCCTCCTCCTGGTAGGCCGCCTGATACTCGATCCCATACACAGGATTTTCCCTGCTGAAGGTCGTAACTCTTTCGGAAAAGAAAGAATCTTCTCCCCGAAGATTGGCCACTATAATCTCCCCCTCTGGGGCGGGCACAATTACCGTCTCTTCCTGAACAACCGAACCAGACACAGCTTCTGTCTCGTCCTGAACAGCCGGGGCAGACGCAGTCTCCGTCTCCTCCCGAGCAGTCGGATCAGACGAAGTTTCCATCTCGTCCTGAACAGCCGGGGCAGACGTAACCTCCGTGCTTTCTTCCCGAACAGCTGACGTAGCTGCCTCATCCGATAGAGACGCTGCCGTTTCATTCTGTCCTGCAGTTTCTCCGCAAGCTGCCAACAGCAAAGTCATACCTATCAGAATACATAATTTTTTTAAAAATTTAAGCTTCATATGCTTTACCTTTCCCGCCGCAAAATCGGAGGCATCCCATTTCACGCCATCAATATGTATTAATAATCCACACCGCAAAGGGTATGCTTTTCATGCTGATAGGTGTCTGTACCGATCACATAACCGCAATCTGCACATACAAATGATACTACTTCCACCCAATGCGAATATGTACATTGCTGCGGTCCCTGACTGGCTGAGAAAGTAACTGTATGACTGCCGGACCAGGAACTTACCGTACTGCCATATCTGTTTATATTGGGATGGGTACATGCTTCCTGTGTGCTGGCTGACACCATCAAAGTCATGCCCAAACACATGATGCAGGCACATATAATTGCAACAAATTTCATTCCCACTTTTCTCTTCATAATCCACATTCTCCTTTTCCTAAAAAAATCGCCCCTGATAAAACGGCAAAACCAAAATTGTATTTACTCAGTAATCATATCACGAACCTATGTTATCAGTCAATAATATTTATTTTCTAAAAGTGCAAAATTATTCTTTTTTCCATTGCCCCAATTCCTCGCAGGAGGTAATATAGTAGTAATACACGAAAGCCCGCAAAATCATGGCGGTATTGTAAGAAATTTGTAAGAAATATCCCCTGAAATTTGTAAAGAAAATCCCTTATGCTGATAACAGCTTAAAGGAACAGCTTCTCTTTTTCAGGAGGCAGCGGCGATATCCAAAGGAGAGTATTATGAACGAATGTGTACTGGTTGTGGATGATGACAGAGAAATCGTAAAAGCCATTGGAATTCTGCTGGAGCAGGAGGGCTACCAGGTGCTGAAGGCCTATGACGGGCTGCAGGCGCTGGATCTTCTCGCCACCCACCCGGTCAAACTGGTGCTGATCGACGTAATGATGCCGAGACTGGACGGCCTTTCCGCCGTCATGCGCATTCAGGAAAAACAGAATATTCCCATCATCGTCCTCAGCGCCAAAAGCGAGGACACCGACAAGGTGCTGGGACTCTCCATGGGAGCGGACGACTATGTAGCAAAGCCATACAATCCTCAGGAGCTGGCAGCCCGGGTGAAAAGCCAGCTCCGCCGGTATACGCTTTTAGGGGATATCCATGCAGGAAGCCGCAGCGATGAGATCCGAAACGGCAGGCTGCTTTACCGCCTGGACGAAAAAATCCTCTATGCGGACGGGGAGGCAATAAAGCTCACGGCTACGGAGACAAAGATCATTGATCTGTTCATGCGCAATCCGGGCCGCATATTTCCTGCCGAAGAGATCTACCGCCGGGTATGGGATACGGATGCCTTTGCATCGGAGAATACCGTGATGGTCCATATCCGCCGCATCCGGGAAAAAGTGGAACTGAATCCGAAAGAGCCAGAATATATAAAGGTGGTGTGGGGCATTGGATACAAAATGGAAAAACAGAAAAATTTGGATTAGCTTTATTATTTTTGCGCTGGGTATCAGCCTGGTGCTGGAAAACGGGATCGGTCTTCTGAAACAATGGCCGAGCGGAGTATCGGTATCTCAGTTGGATCAGGCGATGGATGAAGACTACCAGCATGGAAAACCGTTCCGCTGGTATATCCAGGACCGCTTGGAGCGCTTTCTGCTGATGGCAACCAATTCTCTGGGAAACGGATACTTCTATACCGATGAATTATCTGAAGCCGTGACAGAAAGTATCACCGGCGACATAATCGCTCAGGAGGGCTTTGACTTCACAGACGAAAATGGTGGTTATCTTGACTATTATGGTCAGGAGAAATCTTCTCTTACAGAAGAACAGCGAAAGGAGATCGCCCAAAAATACCACGACAGCATCAAAGGAGATCTGAATCTGCTGTATGCCGTCTTCTATGATGGGGAACTGCTGTATACTAATTCCGATAGCTTTGCTGCAGACAGCAGCCTGACTCCCCCGGAGGGGTACAATTTCCTGCTGTACTATGCCGAGGGGCAGGTACAGATCTTTAAGGATGGCCAGGAGCTGGATGTTTACGGGGATGGTTACTACCGTGACGGCGAAGCATGGTATGTACCGGGCTACCGCAATTTCCAGGTGGATAACGAGATGAAAAAAGCGGTGATCTATATGGCAGCGGCAGAGACCCCCGTCCTGTACACAGAGGGTAACTACGGCAGCGGCAGCTACCGCCAGCTGGATAATTCTCTCTATTGGATACAGTATAATGCCATTTGCCGCAGAACGCTTCTCACACGCAGCATGGCCGGTCTGGGAACAGGACTTTTCCTGCTGCTTCTCTCTTTCTTTTTCAGAAAAGATAAAAGAGAAGCTGACAGAAAAATCGCCGGATTTACCGGGAAAATATGGTTTGAGGCCAAAATCCTGCTTCCCCTGCTCCTGCTGGTTCTTGTGACAGTATATCATTTTCACAGCGGTTACGCCTATGAGCTGTGGACGGAGATCAGCTATGCCTCTACCGTTGCAGAAGCCGTCGATATATATAGCGATCCGCTTCTGAGCAGTCTGCCTGCAGCTTTCTGGCTGCTGCTCTTCTGGTGGATCTACCTGGCGGCAAATGACCTGCGTTACCATAATAAGCCCTGGAAACAGAGCCTGGCAGGCAGATTGCACCGGACCTTCACAGCCGGTCAGCTGCATCTTGGCATCTCCCGGCGGATGGCCCGCCGAAATCTGGCGGTTTTTCTGGGCAGTGCTGTCTACAGTCTCTATATGATAATTGCGGGAATCGGCGGCCTGTACCTTTCCTGTCCCGTATGGACGATACCGCTGCTGTTTCTGCCGGGTACTGCGGGCTTTCTGCTCTTTGCATACCTGATCGGCACTAAACAGATGGAGACTGCCAGGGACATGGAAGCCCTGTCAGAGCGTATCAGCGATATCCGCAGCGGCAATTACACAGCGGACAGCAACGGTTCCGCAGAGGAATCCTTTCCTGCCAATCACGATCTGGCACAGACCATGGCTGAACTGGAGGGCATACGGCAGGGCATGGCCAATGCCTTAGATGAGCAAATGAAAAGCGAGCGGATGAAAGTGGAACTGATCGCCAATGTTTCCCACGATATCAAGACGCCTCTGACCTCCATCATCAGCTATGTGCAGTTTCTGAAAAACGAAGAGGGGCTGCCTGAACATATACGGGACTATATTCTGATCCTGGATGAGAAGTCCCAGCGGCTGAAAAATATGGTGCAGGATATATTCGCCGTAAGCAAGGCCGCTTCCGGGGAACTGCCCATGCATATGGAAAAGCTGGATTTCGGCAAGCTGCTGCGCCAGACCATGGCAGATATGGAAGAACAGATTGCAG
>JAGANP010000274.1 GCA_017624175.1 Lachnospiraceae bacterium
CCCTCTCAAGGCCTCCTCGCCATTGCCCGATCCGGAATTAAACCAGATAATGTCAATGGCATATTCTACTCTGTTGTCAAAACAATCTCTCATAAATTTTCCTCTTTCTGCATTGATGATTAAGGTTTCGTGAATTGTTCTGACTCTATTATAACGCATCTTATTGCAATTTGCAATCATTATTTGTTCCTACGAAACTGATTTGGTGTCATTCCATATGCTTTTTTAAACAAACGGTTAAAATGCTCCACTGTTTCATAGCCCACTTCCGCCGCAATGGACTCCACTGTGCGGTTGGTTTCTTTTAATAGGGTGCGTGCCCGCTTCATCCGAGCCGCCTTGACCGCCTCCTGAAAGGTGTTTCCCGTCTGTTCCTTGATATACTTGGACACATAGGGCTTGGAGAGATGAAAGACCTGGGACATCTCCTCCAGGGTCACATCCTGACTGTGATCCTGAATGTATTTCATCATCTCCATGATCCGCTCCTGACGACCCTCTTTCACGTCAGCCGCCCGGGTCAGCTTATTGACTGCCACCACCAATGCCGCAATGGAGCTCTTGATAATATCGCCGTCAATTCCTACCCCCCACTGGAAGCTGCCGTTTTGCAGTACCCCCACATAGGCCGCCGCCTTGGAAGAGGAGCCTCTGGATACCGCATGCTCTTCATATACGGAAAGCTCGTAGGTAATGCCGAAATACAGCTTTAATGCATTGCTGACCGCATCCAGACGGCCGTTGCCTGCGGCCTCGATCACCCGCTTTTCTTTCCCCTGCTGAATCGTTACTGTGGCAATGATCCCCTCCGGCACCTGTTTAAAATGACACTCAGGTACATCAAACACATCCCTGGGCTTGATATAGGTATCCTCAAAGATCCGATATACATCCGCCGGTGCCAGTTCTTTGTGGCGCTGGTCGGAAATGCCTTTCATCAGGTAGCCCACTTCTTCTTTCATCTGGGCCGGAAGCGCCATGCCGAAATTCTGTTTCAGGATAAAGGCAATGCCGCCCTTGCCGGACTGGCTGTTGATGCGGATGACGTCGGACTCATACTCCCGGCCCAGATCCTGGGGATCAATGGGCAGATAAGGAACATCCCAGCGCTCTCCGCTCTTTCCGGCCTTTCTCCAGGCCATGCCCTTGGAGATCGCATCCTGATGGGAGCCGGAAAATGCCGTAAACACCAGATCTCCCGCATAGGGGGACCGTTCATACACATGCATACCGGTCAGCAGCTCATATTTTTCCCGGATGGGATTGATATGGGAGAAATCCAGTCCCGGATCCACGCCGTGGCACAGCATGTTCATGGCCAGCGTCACCACATCCACGTTGCCGGTGCGCTCGCCGTTACCGAAAAGCGTACCCTCCACCCGGTCAGCCCCGGCCAGCACGCCGAACTCCGCATCACTGATGCCGCAGCCTCTGTCGTTGTGGGGATGGACGCTGAGCACTACGGCATCCCGGTATTTCAGATGCTTGTGGATATATTCAATCTGGCAGGCAAACACATGGGGCATGGCGATCTGTACGGTGGTGGGGATATTGATGATGGCCTTGCTCTCCGGTACCGGCTTCCATACATCCAGCACTGCATTGCACACCTCCACCGCATAGTCCACCTCGGTGCCGGGAAAGCTCTCCGGGCTGTATTCAAAGCGGAAGTCTCCCTCCATCTCACCGGCAATCTCCAGCAGCAGCTTTGCGCCGTCCACCGCCAGCTGTTTTACCTCCTCCCGGCTTTTGCCGAAGACCTGCTCCCGCTGGGCCACTGAGGTAGAATTGTACAGATGGACGATGGCATGGGGCGCTCCCTCCAGTGCCGCAAAGGTCTTGCGGATAATGTGCTCCCGGGCCTGGGTCAGCACCTGGATCGTCACATCCTCCGGGATCATCTGCCGCTCAATCAGCGTCCGCAGAAACTGATACTCAGTATCGGAAGCTGCGGGGAAGCCCACCTCGATCTCCTTAAAGCCGATGTCTACCAGCATCCGGAAAAATTCCAGCTTCTGCTCCAGGCTCATGGGCTCGATCAGAGCCTGATTGCCGTCCCGCAGATCCACACTGCACCATACCGGGGGTTTTTCTATAATGTCCTTTTTCACCCAATCATAGGTAACTTCGGGGGGCATAAAATAAGATCTGCCGTATTTTTCTGCTGCATTCACATTCATAGTGATAGTCCTCCTGCTCTTCCTTATTATAAGGTGTCCTCCCGGCTTGCTGTTCACAGAAATAAAAAATCTCTATGAAACATCCAACCGGATATTCCATAGAGACGCTTTTCAACGCGGTACCACTCTACTTCATGGCTTTCGCCATGCCCTCATCAGCACTGTCATGCCTGCCCCCTTTCTACGGCGGGAGATCCGTCTGAGCCTACTTTATTCCATTTCGGTCAGCTGCTCAAAGGCCAGTTCGCTGTCTGCTTCTGACTGCCTCGCACCCTCCGGCAGTTCTCTGCTGTCCCACATCCAGTTACTACTCCTTGTCATTGCATTTCCTGTATTCAGTTGTATTGTAACTGCCGTTATCTTAACACAAGTAATCCCTGATCGGCAAGGCAAGAATTTAATCAATTTTATTGATGTATTTTATCTTGTTTCTTCCTCTCCCGGGATATACGCCAGAGAAGAATCACAGTACGCACAGAACTTCTGATTCTGATTAGCGCCGTCGCAGAAGGGACAAACCGAATAATATCTGGTGCTAGCCTCCCGCTGCTGCTCCTGTCTCCGGATCTGTGCCTGCTGAACCTGCTCCTGTCTCTCCAGCTGCGCTTTCTGTGCCTGCTCCTGCTGATACAGATCGGACTTCTGGGAGATCAGCTCCGACACTTCCCCCGACACGGTTCCCACCACATTACTCACAACCTTTGCTGCGGCCCCCGCCAGCAAGCCTTCCAGAAAACCGGAGCCTCTCCTCTGGGGCGGCTGGGGCGGTCTTACTGTCATGGAGGGTCTTGCCCCCGCCGACGGCCTCGTTCCCATAGACGGCCTTGCCGCTGATCCTTTTCCTGGAATATGTTTTCCTCGTCCGATTGCCATATTGATCCCCCCGCATAGTGCAGGCTGTGCCTGCATGATTACGCCAATGAGAATTTGAACGGAACGTTCAAACTTGTCCCTCATCCCTGCGTCATTTTTATTTCTGAAATTTCTTATAAATACAGCATATTCTATTTTTGTAAATTTTACAATTCTTTTTTTATTTTTATGCAGACCTGTTTCTTCCGCTTGCACTTCGGCTCTTGCAATGATACATTTATAGCATAATAACCGCCCCTGGGGAGGACATACATTATGAAAATGATTGCTGTAATAGAAGACGACCAGCCCATTGGCAATCTGCTGGAGGAAAGCCTGACCCGTGAGGGATATGAGGTACTGCGGGCTTACTCTGGCACGGAGGCTCTGTATCTGCTGGAAAAACATCGGCCCGACCTGATCCTGCTGGATCTGATGCTGCCGGGGCTTTCCGGGGAAGAGCTGCTGTCCCGGCTGTCGGGAATCCCCGTCATCGTTGTCAGTGCAAAAGCCGGTATTGACGATAAGGTAAAGCTTCTGCTGGAGGGAGCTGCGGATTATATCACCAAGCCCTTTGCTCTAAAGGAACTGCTGGCCCGGATCACAGTACAGCTGCGGCGTACAGAAGCGCCCCGGCTGGCCCCTGTGCTGGAGGCCGGAGACCTGCGGCTGGACACGGAATCCCACGAGCTGACCCTGCGCAATATCCCGGTACGCCTGACCAGAACAGAATATGCGATCTTAAAGCTCCTGCTGCAGCGGCCCGGACAGGTAATCGCCCGCTCCGTACTGCTGGAGTATATCAGTCAGGATACCCCCGACTGCTCCGACGGCTCCCTGAAGCAGCATATCAGCAATCTGCGAAAAAAACTGCGGGATATTGACGGCCACGACTATATCGAGGCGGTATGGGGGATCGGATTCCGGCTGGTGCTGCCCAATGAATCTTGACCAAATCTTTACGGTTCTCCTGACTGCTGTCTTTACCATCAGGGTGTAAACTGCCCTTAACAGCAGAAATCAGCCGGAAAATCCGGCGGAGCTTAACGTAAGGAGGAAATCACCATGCAATATTGTCTTGAGACCCAGGGGCTCTGTAAGCATTACCATGACTTCAAAGCCTTGAGCGGTCTGAATCTACATGTACCGCAGGGCGCCGTCTACGGCCTGGTTGGGCAGAACGGCGCCGGAAAAACAACACTGATCCGCCTGCTCTGTGGGCTGCAGTCCCCCACCGCAGGCACTTATTCCCTATACGGCGTGCCTCACACAGATCCCGGCATCCATGCCGCCCGCAGGCGCATGGGCGCCGTAGTGGAAACCCCCGCCCTGCAGCCGGGCATGACGGCCCGGGAAAATCTGGAACTGCAGTACCGGATTCTGGGGATGCCCTCTGCGGACGGTCTCGACGAACTGCTGTCCCTGGTGGGCCTGGCCGACACCGGGAAAAAGAAAGCCCGGGCTTTTTCCCTGGGGATGCGGCAGCGGCTGGGAATTGCCATAGCGCTCTGCGGCAGCCCGGATCTGCTGGTGCTGGATGAGCCCATCAACGGCCTGGATCC
>JAGANP010000275.1 GCA_017624175.1 Lachnospiraceae bacterium
GGACTGGGAGAGCATATCCACAAAAAGCCCAATCAGATGTCCGGCGGCCAGATGCAGCGGGTAGCCATAGCCCGGGCGCTGATCAACAACCCCGATATTCTTCTGGCCGATGAGCCCACCGGTGCGCTGGACAGCGAGACCAGCATCCAGATTATGGAGCTGCTGAAAGAGATTGCCAAGGATAAGCTGGTCATCATGGTGACCCACAACCCGGAACTGGCGGAAACCTATTCTACCCGAATCGTCAAACTGCGTGACGGCGAAATTACCAGCGATTCCAATCCCTACGATGAGGACGAACTGACGGTGGCGCCGCAGAAGCGAAAGAAAATCTCCATGTCCTTTGGGACGGCGCTGTCTCTCAGCTTCAACAATCTGCGCACCAAGAAAGGGCGCACTCTGGTGACAGCGTTTGCCGGTTCTATCGGCATCATCGGTATCGCACTGATCCTGTCCATTTCCACCGGTATACAGGAGTATATTGCCGACATACAGCGGGATACCCTTTCCTCCTACCCCATTTCGATTACGCAGCAGGAATCGGCAATTACCAGAGTTTTGAACGGACGCAGCGAAATGCTGAGCAATGCGGAGGAACCCCATGGGCTGGACGCCGTTTATGCAAATGACCGGATGTATGATCTGTTCAATGCCGCTTTCACCGGCGAGGATATCGAAAATAATCTGACTGCCTTCAAAGCCTGGCTGGACAGGGAGATGAACCCGGAAACCAGTACGACGAAGCTGTATGAATCGGTGTCCACGCTGCAGTATCAATATGAGGTGGACATCAACACCTATGTGCGGAGTGCGGATGGCGATTATCGCAGCACAGATTTGTCGGCCGCCCTTTCAGCAGGAACAGGCAGCGCTATGACCTCCGTTATGTCTTCCCGCCTGGGCGCTATGAATCAGTGGTCTGAGATTCCGCCCGGTACTGACGGAGAGCTGATTTCCGATCTGGTCTATCAGCAGTATGATTTGCTGGCAGGCTCCTGGCCTACGGCGGCCAATGAAATCGTTTTAATTCTGGACAGCAGCAATGAGATCACCGATATTGCGTTTTATGCGCTGGGGCGGGTGTCCGATGAGGAAGTCAACGATATTTTGTCCGCCGTTATCAATGGCGAGGAAATCGAAACCGGCGATGAAAAGAAGATTTCTTATGATGAAATTCTGGGAACCTCTTTCAAACTGGTACTGAACAGTGATTATTACACGAAAAACAGTTCCGGCGTCTGGACAGATGTCCGGGAGGAGGAGGCTTCTCTGGAACTGGCCGTGGAAAACGGGTATGACCTGAAGCTTGTGGGCATTCTTCGGCCGAATCCGGAAGCGACTTCGACTTCTATTTCCGGTACCTTTGGCTATACCTCCGCATTAACGGAGTATGTGATTGAAAAATCCGCCGAAAGCGAAATTGTAAAGGAGCAGCTTCTGCCCGAAAATGAAAATTATGATGTTCTGACCGGACGTCCCTTTGTAATTACGGAAGAGATTGCGCCTGATGACAGCGAAAAAGCGGAAAAAATCAAAGAGTATTTTGCAACGCTGACCCCGGTTCAGAAAACGGAAGTGTATACGGCCATTCTGTCCAAACCTTCTGAGGAAGATCTGGAGCAGACGGCAGGGGCATATATGGAGCAGTTTACCACTAGGGACTCTATGATTGAACTGGTGGCGGATACCTATAATTTTGATAAATCCACGGCGGAAGAATATCTGGCCGACTATTCGGATGAGGAACTGCGGGAGCTGCTGCGGACGCAGCTGGAAAAGCTGGTGACTGAGAAATATGCGGAGCAGGCCGAACTGCAGGTTGCGCAGATGATGGCATCCGCATCGAGTCCGGACGACCTGTTTGGCTCCCAGGGCTATGCCGTGGTCGCTGCCGCATTTGACCAGATGATTGCGGAAACTGCGGATGAAGCGGTTCTGGCAGGCTATTATGAGGAATATATGCCGTCTGCCGTGTCCGGTTCTACCCTTGCCGATACGCTGGCAGCGTTGGGGTCCGTCGATTACGACACGCCGGCCGCCATCAATATTTATGCGGAAACCTTTGAGGATAAGGAGAGGATTGACGGGCTGATCGCTGACTACAATGCGTCTGTTCAGGAAGAGGATCAGCTTGAATATACGGATTATGTGGCGATGCTTATGTCCGGCGTGACGACCATGATTGACGCCGTCTCCTATGGATTGATCGGCTTCGTGTCCATAGCCCTGGTAGTATCCTCGATTATGATTGGTATTATCACCTATATCTCCGTCCTGGAGCGCACCAAGGAAATCGGCATCCTGCGCAGAGTGGGAGCATCCAAAAAGGATATCTCCCGGGTGTTTAATGCGGAGACGGTTATTGTAGGCTTTACCGCAGGCTTAATCGGAATCGGGGTAACCCTGCTGCTGAATATTCCCATCAGTATGATCGCCGAGAAGCTGACCGGTATCAGCGGGATTGCGGTTCTGCCTGCGGCAGCGGCAGCCATTCTGATTGCGATCAGCGTTGTGCTTACCATGATTGCCGGTTTGATTCCGTCTAAGATGGCGGCAAAGAAAGATCCGGTTATCGCATTGCGTACAGAGTAATTGCCGTTCGTTGACAAAAAAATAAAATCTGCTAAAATAGGGGCACAGACGTATGAGTGCAGAGATATGTATGCAGAGGGGAATATGGATAAACGAAAAGAGGCAAATCTGCGGGTAAAAAACAACATTACAAAGGCCTTGCTGAAATTAATGCATGAAAAAAGCTTTTCAGATATTTCCATTTCTGAGCTGATTCAGACGGCCGGTGTGGCCAGGGTATCCTTCTACCGGAATTATGATTCCAAGGAAGATGTGCTGCATACATTGGTTGACGATGTACTGGAGAATTTTCTCCAAACCGTTGACAGCCGGGGCAGGGACTATTATACCTATCAGAACGTGCGCAGAAGCTTTGCCTATTTTAAAGAATACGGCGATTTTGCACTGGATCTGTATCAATTCGGATATGGCTCCGTCATCCTGGAAAAGCTGAACCGGTTCCACGAACAGGTGGCCGGGCCCATGCCGGGTACCTCGACGGACAGGTATTCCTTATATATGTATATCGGCGCTCTGTTTAACACCGCAATCGCATGGCTGCAGAACGGAGCCCGGGAGGAGATTGGAGATATGGCCCGGATGTTTTGTGACGTATGGGGCATTCCCGGAAACGAAAATTGACAGATATCCTTTTCCAAGAGCTTTCGAGAGAGATCGAAAGCTCTTATTTTTTTATAAAATATTAAAAATAAAAGCAAATTTGACGAAATATTTACTAACACTATAATCGCCCGTATACGGACTACATGCTGTATTATTGTCTTGTACAATTTTGATAGGATAAATTGTGTGGCAGCAGGTGGAGAACGGCATGAAAGCACAGGAGGCAATCGTCAAGAGAATCAATGGGCTTTGTAAAGAACACCTGATCTCAATTAATCGTCTTGCTACACTGTCCGGCATGAATCCATCCACCCTGAAAAATATTGTATACGGGCTGACCCGGAACACGGGAATTGAAACGGTGGCAAAAATCTGCACTGGTCTGGATATTTCGATAGCGGATTTTTTTGATGATGATGTATTTCGGAATGTGGATCAAGAGGTGGATTAATTACAGACAGAGGAATAAAGAAAATGCACAGGAAGAGATTGGCAATGGCTGACAGAAGATTTTCAGCCGGTGAAAAAGGGAGGCCGCCTCCTGCTTTATTTTGCTTGCAGGAGATAAAGGTAACGAAAAACCGACATTGAGATAAGGAGGGGTCGCCATGAATCGAACGGCAGCCACAAATATTGCCCGTATAGGATATAATGCGCAGGATATGTTATTGGAGGTGCAGTTCCATCAGGATGAAAGACAATACTGTTATCGGGAGGTGCCGGAGGATATCTGGTACCGGATGAAGCAGGCGGAATCGCTGGATATGTTTTTTAACGCCTATATTCTCAGCCGCTATGAGGAGCAGAGGAGGGAACAGAAAAGATCTGAAAGATCTGATTGAAAAAAGGTCGGCAATCCTGTACAATGGAAGCAAAATACAGGAAAGGACAGAAATGAAATGTACATTGCGGCTGACAACAGATATGAGAAGATGGTTTATCGCCGGTGCGGCAGAAGCGGCCTGAAGCTGCCGGCTGTCTCCCTGGGATTCTGGCAGAATTTTGGCAGCAGGGGCTGTTTTGCCAATATGGAGGAGATGGTGCATACCGCCTTTGACCTAGGCATTACCCATTTTGACCTGGCCAACAACTACGGCAATCCCTATAACGGCAGTGCAGAGGAGAATTTCGGCAGGATCCTGGACGGTATGCGTCATTACCGGGATGAGATGTGTATCTCCACCAAGGCGGGATATGAGATGTGGGAGGGGCCCTATGGGGACAGGAACGGTTCCCGCAAGTACCTCCTTGCTTCCCTGGATCAGAGCCTGAAACGGATGAAGCTGGATTATGTGGATATTTTTTACCACCATGTATTCGATCCGGATACACCGCCGGAGGAGACAGCGCTGGCGCTGGATCATGCAGTAAAGCAGGGAAAGGCCCTGTATGTGGGGATTTCCAATTATAACCGTGCCCAGACGGAGGAGATTCTGAAGATATTCCGGGAGCTGCATACGCCCTATGTGGTGAATCAGCCCTCCTATTCTATGCTGAACCGCTGGATTGAGAGGGACGGGCTGGATCGGTTTGCCGGGGAAGCGGGCTTTGGCCTGGCCGTATTTTCTCCGCTGTATCAGGGCTTCCTGACGGATAAGTATTTAAAGGGCATACCGGCGGATTCCCGGGTAGGAAAAGGGGAAACCTGGATCGGCAATGAGCTGAATGAACAAATGCTGGAAAAGCTGAAGCAGTTAAATGCGATTGCGGCAGAGAGAGGGCAGAAGCTTTCCCAGATGGCATTGTCATGGGTATTGCACAATGAAGCGGTGGCAACGGTACTGATCGGCGCCAGCCGCCCGCAGCAGATCGTGGAAAATGCCGCCTGCATAGAGAAGCTGGATTTTACGGCAGAAGAGTTATCGAGAATTGAGGCTATTTTAAAGAACTGACGGAAAGTATGAGGGCCTGCCCGGGATTAACCCAGGTAGGCCATTAATAATGCAAAGGTATTGCGGACGCCGTCTATATGAGAACGTTCGTAGCCATGGGAGGCATAGACGCCTGGGCCGATGAGGCCGTGACGGGCGTCTGTGCCTGCATCCAGAGCGGCATCTGCATCGGAGCCGTAGTGGGGGTACACATCGGTGGCAAAGTCGATTCCCCCGTCCCTGGCGGCTTTTACCAGGGCCTGCACGGTTTCATAGTGATAGGGGCCGTGGCTGTCCTTGACGCAGATGGATACCTGGCGTTCGGTACATTCCAGACCGTTGCCCACACAGCCCATATCCACAGACAGAACCTCTTCCACCTCTTCAGGAACAGAGGCGCAGGCACCGTGCCCCACCTCCTCAAATACCGTGATATGCTGGTAGACCTTTCGGGGCAGAACCACCTGCTCCTCCCTGAGGTAACGGGCATAGCCCAGCAGGATGGCGGTGCTCAGCTTATCGTCCAGAAAGCGGCTCTTGATATAGCCGGAGCCGGTGATCCGGGTACGGGGCTCCACGCACACATAGCTGCCGTTGGTGATGCCCAGGGCCAATACCTCCTCCTTGGAGCTGACCGGCTCGTCCAGCAGCAGTTCTATGGTATCAAAGCTTCGTTCCGTCTCCTGGTATTTGCCGTTGACATGGATGGAGGCGTCCATCAGCTGGATCGTGCCCTCGTAGGTGCGTCCGTCCAGCGTATGGACGGTGCAGTTTTCCGTTTCCGTGTTATGGGCGTTCAGGCCGCCCAGAGGGGTCAGCCGCAGCCGTCCGCCTTCCTTGACCTCCGCCACCATGGCGCCCAGGGTATCCACATGGGCCATGACCAGAGCGGCATTGCCGCTGCCGCCCAGATCCACCAGCACGCCTCCTTTTTTCGTAAGGATGGGTGTATAACCCATGCGGGTATATTCCGCCCGCAGATATTCGCTGACCTGCTGCGTATAGCCGGTGGGGCTGTCGATGGCCAGCAGGGCTTTGAGCTGCTCCAGAATATATTCCGTATATTTGCCGCACAGGTGCTGAAGATTTTCATTCATCAGATATTCCTCCTCGTATGATGAAAGCAGTATGAAAAATGACAGTAAAATTATAGCAGAAAGGGCAGAGAAAGAACAGAGGAAAATGCAGCGGCAACTGTTTTTAACAGAAATAAATTGTGCAGGTTGCAATTTACAAATTCGGCAGAAATTTCATATAAACCGGTTTTCATTTGGGAAATTATATGATACAATAACCGTAATTGGATCGATGATCCAAAAAAAAATAATTAGGAGGAAAGAAAATGCAATTCTTAACAAATCTTCTGGACAGTATCCTGGGGGGAATCGGTTCCATCGTTGTTGCCGCTCTGATTCTGGTGATTGCCATTGTAGCAGCAGCAATCGTGAAATCCCTGGTGCTGAAGCTCATCGACAAGACCAGGCTGAAAGGCATCCTGGCCAAGGTGGATACCCAGGACAAGCCCGGCAGTACCAAGGACTTTATCGGTAAGCTGGTATATCTGCTGGTATTCCTGCTGTTTGTGCCCGGTATCTTCTCCGCACTGGGCCTGGGCAGTGTCATGGCGCCTATCAGCAACATCCTGAACACGATCTGGGGCTATGTACCCAACATTGTAGCTGCCGTTATCGTTCTGGTGGTGGGCAATCTGATCGCTAAGTTGGTACGTCAGCTGCTGGTGCCTGTTTTTGACAAGCTGAATATCAATAAGCTGCAGGAAAAAGCGGGCATTGAGGTTAAGGGCGCAGATAAGCTGTCCAACACCCTGGCGTACATCGTGTACGTGCTGATCCTGATCCCTACGGTGATCATGGCGCTGACCGTGCTGAACATTACGGTGATCTCAACTCCTGCTGTAAGCATGCTGAATAAAGTGATTGGCTTTATCCCCAACATCGTGATCGGCCTGATCATTATTGTAATCGGCTGCATGATCGGCAAGCTGGTAGGGCAGATCGTGACCAAGCTGATCGCTTCCGCCGGTCTGGATGCCAAGCTGCAGGGCCTGCTGGATGACAAGAACCAGAAATTTGTGCTTTCAAAGATAACCGGCGGTGTGGTATATGCAGTGGTGGTGATCTTCTTTGTGGTAGAGGGCCTGAATGTGCTGAAGCTGGATGTGCTGACCCAGATCGGAGGAGTAATTATCTCTTATATGCCCGCAGTACTGGCTGCTGTGCTGATCCTGGCTGCCGCCCTGATTTTCAGCTCCATGGCAGAAAAGGCGCTGCGTAAGAACGGCCTGAATACATATGCGGTAGTGGTTAAGGCGGCTATCCTGGTGGTGGGCGTATTCATGATCCTGAACCAGCTGGGTATTGCGGCAGAGATCGTGAACTCTGCATTTGTCCTGATCGTTGCCGCTCTGGCAGTTGCATTTGCCATCGCTTTCGGCGTAGGCGGCAAGGAGTTTGCTGCCAAGGCGTTAAAGAAGCTGGAAGAGAAGAAAGAGGATAAGAACGAATAAGCATCCCCATGGATCGTGCAGGATGCAGGAGGAGAGCCGTTTCTTTGGAAGCGGTTCTCTTTTTATTGGGAAAAAGAGAGAATATACAAATTTTCAGAACGAAATTTGTGAAAAAGGTTTCTTGATCGATAAAGCGGATATTGGTACAATGGAGAAAACTGAAACGATAAAAATAGTTTCCGCAAAACAGGAGGAAAAATGGAACTTAGGGAAACCATATTAGAGGGAACCATAGTGGCCTTTAACCGGAAAGGACTGAAATTCACCATGGATGAGGTGGCGAAGGTGCTGTCTATGAGTAAAAAGACCATCTATACGGTCTTTGCGGACAAGGAGAGCCTTTTTCTGACCATGGTGGACTATCTTTTTGATAAGATCAAGGAGAGCGAAAGGCAGGTGCTGGAGGATGAGAGCCTGACCACTCTGGAAAAGATCCGCAGGATACTGGGCGTGATGCCCGAAAGCTACAGGGACATTGATCTGCGTCAGCTGTATGCCCTGCGGGAAAAGTTTCCCCGGATCTATGACAAGGTGGAGGAGCGGCTGGAAAACGGCTGGGAAAATACCATAGCCCTGATTCGGCAGGGGATGGAGGAGGGAGTGATCCGTCCGGTATCCATCCCACTGGTAAAGATGATGCTGGAGGCGTCCCTGGAGCAGTTTTTCCAGCGGGACATCCTGATCCAGAATCAGATGAACTATGTGGATGCGCTGGATCAGGTAGTGGATATTCTGGTTCATGGGATCGCCGTCCGGGGTTAGAATATATTGGCATGGAAAATAAACGCACAGGACATGAAATGGGAGGAAGACGATGAAGCTGACAAACAAGGAAAAAATATCTTACGGGCTGGGAGCGGTAGGCAAGGACATGGTGTACATGCTGTCCGCCAGCTATGTGCTTTATTATTATCAGGATATTCTGGGGGTAAGTGCCATCGCCATGGGCGTGATCCTGATGATTGCCCGGATCTTTGATGCGTTTAACGATCCGATCATGGGCGTGCTGGTGGCAAAGACCCGTACCCGCTGGGGAAAATTCCGTCCCTGGCTGCTGATCGGCACGCTGCTCAATGCCGTTGTGCTGTATCTGCTGTTTGCGGCGCCCCCGGCCTTAAACGGCAGCGGGCTGGTTGCCTATGCAGCGGTGATCTACATTCTCTGGGGCGTGACCTACACCATGATGGATATTCCCTATTGGTCCATGATCCCCGCCTTTACCCAGAGCGGAAAGGAGAGGGAGAATCTCTCCACCCTGGCCCGTTCCTGCGCCGGAGTGGGTTCCGCCATTATCACGGTTGTGACCGTGATCTGCGTGGCCTGGCTGGGACAGGGCGATGAAAGAGTGGGCTTTAAATGGTTTGCCCTGATCGTGGCGGTGCTGTTCTTTATATTTATCCTGATTACCTGTGTCATGATCAAGGAGAAATCCACGGTGTCTGTGGAAGCCCCTTCTGTGGGACAGATGTTCAAGGCATTGATCCGGAATGATCAGGCTATGACGGTGGTGGTTACCATTGTGCTGATCAATACCTCCATCTACATTACCTCCAACCTGGTGATCTACTTTTTCAAATACGATTTCGGCGGCGCAGGCTGGCGGGACAGCTATACGCTGTTCAATACCTTTGGCGGGGCAGCCCAGATTCTGTCCATGATGCTGCTGTTTCCGCTGCTGAGAAAATTTATAAGTACCATTCAGGTATTTTATGTGAGCATGGGGATGGGAATCCTGGGCTATGCAGTGCTGCTGGCGCTGATGTTTGCGCCGATCAAGAGCGTATATCTGCTGTTTCTTCCCGGCTTTCTGATCTTTGCCGCCAACGGTATGCTGACGGTACTGACCACCGTATTCCTGGCCAACACGGTGGATTACGGGGAACTGAAAAATAACCGCCGGGATGAGAGCGTGATCTTCTCCATGCAGACCTTTGTGGTGAAGCTGGCGTCCGGTGTGGCGGCCATGGTGGCGTCCGTGGCGCTGAGCCTGTGCCATCTGAGCCAGGATACGGAAAGTGCAGCCCAGGCTGCAGGGGGCAATGTGGTGGGACTGCGCATGACCATGACTTTGGTGCCCATTGTGGGATTGGTGTTCGCCATATTCTATTTTCGGAAAAAATATTTCCTGACAGAGCAGAAGATAGAGGAAATTACCGCCCAGGTGCAGCAGCGGAAAGAGCAGCAGTAAAAAGGAGGACAGTTATGAGCATCAGACGGATTGATCAGGCGTTTCTTCTGGAGACGGAACACACATCCTATCTCTTTCAGGTGCTGGATACCGGGCATCTGGAGCATCTGTACTATGGCAGGCGGGTGTATATCGGGGCGCAGGGCGAGGGGCTTCAGGCTCTGGCAGAAAGGCGGGCTTTTTCCCTGGGCAACACCAACAGCTATGACAGCGCCCATCAGAGCCTGACCCTGGAAAATATCTGTCTGGAAATGTCCGCCTACGGGAAAGGGGATATCCGGGAGCCTTTTCTGGAAATCACCCATGCGGACGGCAGCTATACCTCCGATTTTCTGTTCCGGGAGGCGCAGATCAGCCGGGAAAAACCGGCGTACGCCACGCTGCCCGGCTCCTACAGTGAGGATGGCAATGCAGAACATCTCTGCGTGACCCTGCAGGATAAGGGCTATGGCCTGGAGCTGGAACTGCATTACTATGTTTATCAGGAGTGCGATGTGATTGCCCGCAGCTGTCGGCTGATCAATGGCAGCGAAAGTACGGTGCAGGTGCAGCGGCTGATGAGTCTGCAGCTGGATCTGGCGGATACCGGCTATGTGATGACTTCCTTTACGGGAGCCTGGGCCAGGGAGATGCACCGCAGTGATCTGCCGCTGCAGGCCGGCAGGACGGTCAACGCTTCCTACACCGGCACCACCTCCAGCAGGGCCAATTCCTTTGTGATGCCTTCCCGGAAAGGTACCACGGAGGATACGGGGGAGTGCATGGGCTTCCATCTGCTCTACAGCGGCAACCATTATGAGGCGGCAGAGGTCAGCCCCTATGGAAAGACCCGGCTGGTTACGGGGATGAATCCCCAATCCTTTTGCTGGCAGCTGGCGCCGGGGGAGGCGTTGGAAGCGCCGGAGGCGGCTTTCACCTGGTCCGGGGAGGGCTTTAACGGCATGAGCGGCCAACTCCACGAGTTCATCCGGGAGCATATTGTCAGAGGACAGTGGAAGAAAAAAGAACGTCCGGTGCTGTTAAACAGCTGGGAGGCGGCCTATTTTGATATCCATGAGGCAAAGCTTTTAAAACTGGCCAGAGCGGGGAAATCCGTGGGAATTGAGCTTTTTGTGATGGATGACGGCTGGTTCGGAGAGCGGGAGGATGACACCTCCTCCCTGGGAGACTGGCAGGAGAACCGGAAAAAGCTGCCCGGGGGCGTGGCAGGGCTCTCTAAGAAGATCCGGGAGCTGGGCATGGATTTTGGCATCTGGGTGGAGCCGGAGATGGTCAACACAGACAGCCGACTGTACCGGGAGCACCCGGACTGGACCCTGGAGATCCCGGGCAAAGCCCACAGCGAGGGCCGTCACCAGCGGCTGCTGGATCTGACCAATCCCCGGGTACAGGACTATATCATTGACAGCATGACGAAGGTGTTTGAAAGCGGGGAGATTTCCTATGTCAAATGGGATATGAACCGTACCTTTACGGACTATTATGCGCCGTCCCTGCCGCCGGATCGGCAGGGGGAGGTGGCGCACCGCTATGTGCTGGGGCTGTACCGCTGCATGAAGGTGCTGACAGAGCGTTTCCCCCATATTCTGTTTGAGGGCTGCAGCGCCGGAGGCAACCGGTTCGATCCCGGGATCCTGTGCTATTTTCCCCAGATCTGGGCCAGCGACAATACGGACGCTCTGTGCCGGGCGAAGATGCAGCACAGCTACAGCTATGGCTACCCTCTGTCCGTGCTGGGCGCCCATGTATCCGGCTGTCCCAATCACCAGACTCTGCGCCGGACACCGCTGGAGTCCCGTTTCGGGGTGGCGGCCTTTGGCATATTCGGTTATGAGTGTAACCTCTGTGATCTCTCCGGATAGCAGCTGGAGGCTATCCGGCAGCAGATCGCCCTGTATAAGCAGTGGCGGGGTGTGCTGCAGCAGGGCCGCTTTTACCGGGGACGGGGTATGGGCAGCGGAGGACAGGAGGGGGCGGATGCCCTGCGCTCCGGTGACGCCAATGTGCTGGAGTGGACCTGTGTCTCCGGGGATCAGACCTGCGGGGTGGGTCTGCTGATGCAGCAGCTGGCGGTACCCAATTCTCCCGACGGGTGCTACCATGCCAAAGGGCTGAAGCCCCAGGCGCTGTATCATTTTTACGGCAGGCAGCTGCGGCATGATGTGAAAGCCTTTGGGGATCTGGTCAATACCGTTTCCCCGGTGCATATCCGGCAGGATTCCCTGATGCATCAGCTGGTGGCCCGCTTTGTCAGGCTGGAGGAGGAAAGGGAGGAAACGACGGCCAGCGGCAGTGTGCTGATGTACGGCGGTGTGAAATTAAAGAGCGCCTTTGCCGGTACGGGATATAACGAAAAGGTGCGTTTCTTTCCCGATTTCGGCGCTTCCCTGTATTTTATGGAACAGCTGCCGGATAAAACCGGTGACTCTAATGAAAAAATGAAGAATTGATTAATTCTCTATAAAGTACCTTGCCTTGCGGGGAAAAGGGCAATATAATAATCGGGAAATGAAACCCGATTATTGTATTTTTACAGATCAGGAGTGATAGCTGTGACAGAGAATAACAAGGAAAAACTGTCAGAAATGGAACAGATCCACAGGGGTCTGGAGGAATTTCTGGAGAAAGAAGTTTATGAGGAATATGAAACCTTGCAGGGGGACGGGACAGGAACCGGCGAGGCATACGGGGACTGGGAGGACGCCGGCGCCTCCGAAAAAGGGACAACGCAGCGGCAGGCGGAAAAAGGTGCGGGGGCATCTCAGAAAGGGCAGGATATGAGCAAGGCAGAAAAGCGGAAACAGACATCGAGCGCACCGAAGACCGGCGGGGAACAGGCCGGGAAGAGCAGGAAGAAAAAGAAGCATAAGGGATTAAAGCGTTTTCTGGCAGCAGTGCTGGTGCTTGTGCTGGCTTTGGGCCTGCTCTGGTATTTTGCCATCGACCATCTCTATGACAAGGTGGAGTATACGCCCACGGATATTCTGGCCGATGAGCCGATGAAAGAGGAGGGGGTTACGAATATTCTGCTGATCGGCAATGATTCCCGGGTAAACGGGGAGGACGGGCGCTCCGACGCTATGATCCTGGTATCCATCAGCAATAAGACCAAGACCATCTATATGACCTCCCTGCTGCGGGATATCTATGTGGAGATCCCGGACCATGAGAGCAATCGGCTGAACGCCGCCTACGCATTTGGCGGCCCGGAGCTGCTGTTAGAGACCATCAAGCTGAATTTCGATATTGAGGTAAACCGCTATGTGCAGGTGAATTTCCAGGCCTTTGCCAACCTGATTGACGCAGTGGGCGGCGTGGATCTGGAGCTGACCAATGAGGAGGTGCAGTGGGTCAACGCTTATCTGAACGAATACAATCTGCTGGAGAACCGGCCCATGGATACGGATTATCTGTCCGCCGACGCCAGCGGCCTCCTGCATCTGAACGGCCCCCAGGCTCTGGCCTACTGCCGCAACCGGTATATCGGAAGCGATTTTGGCAGGACGGAGCGACAGAGAAAGGTTCTGGAGGCTGTGATCCGGCAGCTGCCTTCCTCCGTATTGACCAACCTGAACGAGCTGATCGAGGGGATACTGCCGAATCTGACCACGAATATCAGCAAAGCCGAGTGTTACACCTTAAGCCTGGAGGTTCCCAAGGTACTGACCTATGACATTGTGCAGGCCAGCATCCCCCTGGAGGGCACCTATCAGAATGTGACGATACGGAAAATGTCCGTGCTGCAGGTGGATTTTGAGAAAAACAAAGAGTATATCCGCACCCAGATTTACGGGGAGGAAGCTGTACGGGAGGACTAGTGCAGTGAAAGGAACGATCATCAATTATCTGAAAGAATATGCAGATGTGAGCCTGAAAGACGAGCCCATGAATGATGTGGACAGTCTGGCGCTCTGTCAGTTTTCCTATCTGAAGTTTGACGGCCTGGTGCCGCTGGTGACGGAGAACGGCAAATCGGTGTCCCTGCAGCAGCTTTACGAGCATCCTGACTATGAAAGGCTTTACGGGGATGAACGGTATGAAAAGGAAAACCGGGAGCTGTTTGAGGCCATGCGTAAATGTGTGCGCTTTCGGAATATGAAGCTGAACTGCTATGTGAATATTATTGAAAACCAGGCGGATTTTGAGACCCAGTTTTCCGCAGTCACGTTCCTGCTGGAGGACGGCACCATGTATGTGGCCTACCGGGGCACGGATGAGACCATCGTGGGCTGGAAAGAGGACTTTAATATGGCCTTTCAGTCTCCGGTACCGGCCCAGGAATTTGCGGTAAAATACCTGAATATGGTTACCGGGCGGCTTCCCCGCAGCTTCTATATCGGCGGCCACTCCAAGGGCGGCAATCTGGCGATCTATGCGGCAATGAACTGTAAGCCCCATGTGCAGGAACGGATTCTGAAGATCTACAGCATGGACGGGCCCGGTTTTCGGCCGGAGGTACTGGAAAGATGTCATTTTGAACGGGTGAGGGACCGCACCTGTAAGATCCTGCCTCAGTCCTCCCTGGTGGGGATGCTGTTTGAGAAGGATATCCGCTATCAGGTGGTGGAGAGCCGTACCTTCGGACTGGCCC